>QNBY01000132.1 GCA_003644275.1 Planctomycetota bacterium | reverse complement strand
CTTCCTCCATCACCGCCCGAACCGCCGACACCTGCCCCTTCCCGCCGTCCACCAGCACCAGCGAGGGCGGGGCCTCCTCGCCGCTCTCGATGCGGGCGAGCCGCCTGCGCAGCACCTCGGCCAGCATGGCGTAGTCGTTGCTCCCCTCCACCGTCTTTATCCTGTAGCGCCGGTAGCCCCCCTTGAAGGGAAGCCCCCCCGCGAAGACCACCCGGCTGCCCACCGCCGACTCGCCGCCGAGATTGGATATGTCGTACCCCTCTATCCACTCCGGCGCCTCGTCCAGCCCCAGCGCCTCCTTCAGCTCGGCCAGCGCCTTTTCCGGCTCCATGTCCACGAAGGTCACCGCCTTGCGCTGGTACGGGCCGGGGCTGGAGAGCTTCCTCAACGCCCGTATCCGGTCGCGCAGCTCCGCCGCCTCCTCGAAGCGCAGCTCCGCCGCCGCCCGCTCCATCTGCCGTTCGAGCTCCCTTATCAGATTCTCCTTCTTGCCGCTGAAGAACAGGATGAACGCCTTCACCTTCCGCCGGTATTCCTCCCGGCCGACGAACCCGGCGCACGGCGCGTCGCAGAGGCGCAGGTGGTAGTTGAAGCACGGGCGGACGCGCCTCCTGCGCGCCCCCGCCTCGATGGAGCGGTTGCAGGTGCGGAAGCGGAACACCGGCTGGGCGGCCCGGAGCGCGAGCCTCAGGGCCCCCACGTCCGTGAAGGGGCCTATGTAGCGGGATTTCCTGTCGCTGGGCGTGCGGGTTATCCTCACCCGCGGGAAGTCCTCCCCCAGCGTTATCTCCAGGTAGGGATAGAAATCGGTGTTCTTGAGGGCGAGATTGAAGGGCGGCTTCAGCTCCCGTATGAGGCGCGCCTCCATTATCAGCGCTTCCACCTCGTCGGAGGCCCCTATCCAGCGCACCTCCTCGACCTGCGACACGAGCCGCCTCATCCGCAGGTCCCGCCTCGCCGCCGACAGGTAGGACGCCACCCGCTTCCGAAGGTCCACCGCCTTGCCCACGTAGAGCTCGCGCCCCTCCGCGTCCAGATAGATATAGACCCCGGTCTCATGGGGCAGGGCGGATATCATCTCTCTTGTCAGGGGCATGGCGGTTTCAGGAAAAGTCGGATTCGGAGAACACCTCGGCGGTGAAGCGGTAGAGCTCCGCTTCCGGGTGGCGGTGCGCCCCGGGGGGGAGACCGGCCTTGGCGCAGAGATGCCGCAGGAACTCCTCGCGGTCCCAGTTCCACTCCACCGGCACCTGCGGGAGCAGCAGGCCGCTCCTGTAGCCCAGCACCAGCATGAGCCCGTCGCGGCCGACCTCTATCTCCTCCTCGCTCTTCACCTTCTCGAACGGCGAAAGGACGGATATCTCTATCTCCACCTCGTCCAACTCGCCCGGCGCGAGCGGCGGGAAGCGCGGGTCGCGGAAGGCCGCCTCCACCGCCATGTCGCGTATCACCTCGCCGAGCGGGCGGTCGGCCACCACGCGGCCGATGCAGCCCCGAAGTTCTCCCCCCCGCTTCAGGGTCACGAACGCCCCGCGGGGCTCGTCGAACGCGCCCCCGCGAGGCGGAGAGGGCAGGGGACGCCCCGCCAGCTTCGCCGCCAGCACCTCGCGCGCGTAGCGGAGCAGCTCCCGCCTCTCGGCTTCCCGCATCTTATTTCCCCTTCTCTCCCTTCCCGGCCGCCTTCGGCTTCACTATCGGGCCGTCGGGCGGGAGTATGAGTATCTCCACGCGCCGGTTCTTGCGCCTGCCCTCCTCGGTGGAGTTGTCGGCTATCGGCTTGTTGGCCCCCCACGCCGCGAAGAATATCCGCTTCGGCGAGATGCCGCCCTTCTTCACCAGGAAGCTGTACACCGAGTAGGCCCGCAGCGCGGACAGGTGCGCGTTGTCTATTATTCCCTTGTCGTTCGGCCTGCGGACGCGCACGTTGTCCGTGTGCCCGTCCACCCGCAGGATGGAGTCGCCCGTCTTCTCCTTGAGGATCTTCGCTATCTTGAGCAGCGCCTTCTTGCCCGCCTCGCTGAGCCTGTACTCGCCGCTCGGGAAGAGCACGCGGCCCGCTATCACCAGCCTCGCAGGCTTGCCGTCGTGCGGCTTCACCAGCATTATCCCGTCCCCTATGCGCTCCTCGGACGGGGCGGTCTCGCCGGGAGGCTCCTCGCTCGGAACCGGCCCCGCCATCTCCGCCGCCTTCAGGGACTTCACGAGGTTCTCGATGTCCACCTCGAGCTGGTAGCGGTTGCTCATGAGCTCCTGTATCCGCTTCTCCAGGTTCGCGATGAGCACCTCGTCCCGCTCGTTCTTGGCCTTGGCGAGGTCCAGCTCCCGCTTCAGGTCTTCTATGGTGGCGTTCAGGTTTCGTATGGTGGCTTCCTGATTGGAGATGCGCTCCTCGAGCAGGCGTATGTACTTCGACTTGTCCTGCGTCGGCCTGCAGGCGGTAAGGACGAACAGCAGCGGCAGCAAGAGAACGAGCTTCTTCATGTCTTCCTCCGTGGGCGGCAATAAAACCGCCCGGCTCCCTCACGGGCGCCGGGCGGAAGGTTCGCTTGGGTTGCAGGAACTATGCGCCTTCGCCCTCTCCTGCGCCCTCTTCCTCGGTGTTCTCTCCGGGCTCCTCCCCGTTGTTCTTGTTCTTCTGCTCGTCGTACTTCTTGCGGAGCTCCTGCTGGTCGGGCACTATGGGCACGCCGGTGTAGTCCACCGTTACGTTGAGTTCCTTCATCGCCGCGAGCGCGCCGTACTTGTCGCCTCCCAGCGAGCTGCCCCAGTCGTACATGCCCCGCGCGATCCAGGACGGCTTGCCTATGCGCACCATGCCGTTCTCGGTCCAGCTGTTGTTCTGCGCGATGGCTATCTCCACGAGCCCGCAGTAGAGAAGCACGAGGCAGGAGAGCACCATCACCGCGTTCATGATGGGATTGCCCTTCTTCTCCGTCTCGAGCACCTGGGAGATCCTCTTGGAGCGAACGCTGCTCACCGCGCCCGTGCGGGCGGTGGCGCGGGCGGAGGGCCTTCTCCTGGGCGGGAGCTGCTCGGTCTCATCGGCGGGGGCGACGGCGCGTTCCTTCACCGTGACTTCCGACGTGGCGAGATCGTCCTCGGCGGGGCGCCTGGCGGCCCGCAGTCCCACTTCGGTGTCCATCCCTTCCTCGTCGGCTTCCCCTTCGTCCATGGTGTCGAGCATCCGGCGCGAAACCACTATCGTGGGCTCCGTCCCCCGGCTCTTCTGATAGGCGATGATGTCGGACTTCTTGAACTTGATCACGCCACCGGCACGGTAGGCCTTGAGCGTGCCGCTGTGAATCAGCTCCCACAGCTCCGTCTCGGTGATGTTCAGGGCCTCGAGCGCCTGTGAGAAATCAAGATATTCTTCCGCCATGCTCTTGCTCCTTCCGAAAGGGTTACCTGACAGAGGCGGTCATCGCCCGCCGGTCTCCTCGAATTTCTTCTTCATGTAACTGTAGTCCGCTCCGGACTTGCTGTCCTCTATCACCCGGTCGTTCGCCGAGTCGTTGAACTCCACGTCGTACCGGTAACTCCGTATGCCGCAAAGCCTGAACTTCCCCAGAAAGTTGTCGTAAACGCAGATCACCTTCTTCTCCGTGTCCACGAGGTAGAGACGGTCCCGGTTCTCGTCTATGCGCCCCGTCGTAACTATGATGCCGTTCGCCGCGCCCTCGCCGTACGCCAGCCCGGGAATGCCGCCCTCGTTCCCCTTCAGAAGCATGGCGACCACCACACCCGCGAGGAACGCTACCGCCACGGAGAGATACAGGATGATCCGATCTTTGTCTTTCATGGCCTCTCTCCACGCTATTTTAGTGGCGAAAAGATGATTTGCAAGATTTTTTTCCGCCGTTTCGCACCGCTTGTTCCCGCTCGCAAACCGTTAAAATCGGCCCCAAGGAGGTCACATGAGGCAGACAGTCCAAACCGACCGCGCTCCCGCCGCCATCGGGCCTTACAGCCAGGCCGTCAAGGCGTCGGGCTCGTTCGTCTTCACCGCGGGCCAGATACCCATCGATCCCGCCACCGGCGAGCTCGTCCGGGGCGACATACGCGAGCAGGCCCGCCGCGTCCTCCTCAACCTCGCCGCCGTCCTCGAGGCCGCAGGCGCTTCCATGAACTCCGTCGTGAAGACCACCGTCTTCCTGCGCGACATGGACGACTTCGCCGCCGTCAACGAAGTGTACGCCGAGTTCTTCCCCGCCTCCCCGCCCGCCAGAAGCGCCGTCCAGGCCGCCAGGCTCCCCAAGGACGTCGGCGTCGAGATAGAGGCCGTCGCCCTCCTCGGCGATTAGAAGAGCAGCCGCGCCGCCCCGAACGCCGCGCCCACCCCGAGCCCTATCAGCCCGCCCAGCACCTCCAGCCGCCGCAGGTTCTCCCGCGCCGCCCGCTCGACCATCGCGTGCAGCTTCCGCGGGTCCCACCCCGCTATCTTCTCCCGGATGGTCCGCTCTATCTCCAGCGACCGCACCAGTTGCGCCGAGTGCTCCGCCATGTAGTCGAATATCGCCCCGTTGAGCAGCCCCGCCACCGCCGCGAGCGCCTCGGCGGGCAAAAACCGCGACGGCCTGCCCAGCGGCTTGTCCAGGAAACCCCTCAGCAACTGCGAAAGCCGACCCGCCAGCCTGTCCTTCGCCCCCCGCTCCCTCATCCGCGCCAGCACGAAGCGCGCCGCCGCCGCGTACGCCTCGCGGGGATCCTCCT
>QNBY01000131.1 GCA_003644275.1 Planctomycetota bacterium | reverse complement strand
GCGCGGCGAACATATACGCGCTGGCCGAAGCGTTGCGCTTCAGCCTGGAGACGCCTTGGAAGGACCTTCCCGAGAGGGTGAGGCGCATCATCCTCTACGGTTCCTCCGAGCCCCTGCCGCTCAAGGTGTACTCCCGCCGCGGCGTGTGGGTGGACCGCAGGCCCGTCGAGGGGATCGTCAGGCGCATTGAGAGGCTCTACCACGAGACGGCGAGCGACGACAGCCGGAACCACTACCTGTCCTACATGAGCGAGTCGCCCTGCCCCGCCTGCGGCGGCGCGAGGCTCAGGCCCGAAGCCCTCGCCTTCAAGGCGGACGGGCGCTCCATAGCGGACGTGGAGAGGATGAGCGTGCGCGACGCCCGGGCCTTCTTCCGCTCCCTCTCCCTCGAGGGCAACCGCGCGGTGGTGGGCGGCGAGCTCGTGAAGGAGATAGACGCCCGGCTGTCCTTCCTGCTCGACGTGGGCCTGGGCTACATGACGCTGGACAGGCCGGCGGCCACGCTCTCCGGCGGCGAGGCGCAGAGGATAAGGCTCGCGAGCCAGCTCGGGGCGGAGCTGTCCGGGGTCATCTACGTGCTGGACGAGCCCAGTATCGGGCTTCATCCCCGCGACAACGGCAGGCTGCTCGCCACGCTGAGGCGGCTCAGGGACCTCGGCAACACCGTGATAGTGGTGGAGCACGACCGCGAGACCATCGAGTCGGCGGACCACGTGGTGGAGTTCGGCCCCGGCGCCGGGCGCGATGGAGGGCGGATAGTGTATTCCGGCGGCGTGGAGGGCCTGAAGCGGGCCGGGACCATCACCTCGGACTACCTCACGGGAGCGCGGGAGATACCCGTGCCCGAGCGGCGGAGGGACGCGGGCGGGAAGCGCCTCGTGCTTCGCGGCTGCAGGCGCAACAACCTGAAGGGGATAGACGTGGAGTTCCCGCTGGGGACGTTCGTGGCGGTCACGGGAGTGTCCGGTGCGGGCAAGTCGTCGCTCGTGAACGAGACGCTTCTTCCGGCGCTGCGGGCCGCGCTCCAGGGAAAGGGGATTCCCGGCCGCTTCCTCGACGCGGTGGAGGGCGCGGAGCACGTGGACAAGGTGATAGAGATAGACCAGGAGCCCATCGGGCGGACGCCGCGCTCCAATCCCGCCACCTATACCAAGGTGTTCGACCACATACGCGCCGTGTTCGCCTCCACCCGCGAGGCGGCCGTGAGGGGCTATGCGCCCGGGCGCTTCTCGTTCAACGTGCGCGGCGGCCGCTGCGAGGCGTGCCAGGGCAACGGCTACGTGAAGGTGGAGATGCACTTCCTGCCCGACGTGTACGTGCCCTGCGAGGTGTGCCGGGGACGCCGGTTCAACCGCGAGACGCTGCAGGTGAGGCACCGCGGCAAGGACATTTCCGAGGTGCTGGACATGACGGTGGACGAGGCGTTCGAGCACTTCGAACCCTACCGCGCCATCCGCCGCATACTGTCCACCCTCCAGCGAGTGGGGCTCGGCTACCTGAAGCTGGGCCAGCCCTCCCCCACGCTGTCCGGCGGCGAGGCGCAGAGGATAAAGCTCTCCAGGGAGCTCGCGCGCCCCGCGACGGGCAACACGCTCTACGTCCTCGACGAGCCCACCACCGGCCTGCACTTCGAGAACGTCCGAATGCTCGTCGAGGTGCTTCAGGAACTGGTGGACAGGGGGAATACGGTGGTGGTGATAGAGCACAATCTGGACGTGATAAAGTGCGCGGACCACGTGATAGACCTTGGGCCGGAAGGGGGCGACGAGGGCGGCCGCGTCACGGCGTTCGGGACGCCGGAGGAAGTGGCGCGGGCGCCGGGTTCGTACACCGGGAGGTGGCTCGCGCGGCTGCTCGAACGGACGGCGGCCGGGGCTTTTTGATTGAAGGCGTCCGGCTGTGAAATAGAATGAGCGGAACCGGAGGTAACGATGGGCTCCGAAAGGGAAAAGACGGACAAGACGGCACTCTACCTGCGGGAGGAACTGAACTCCCTGCGGCGGGACATGCTCGACATCAGGGACGCCGTGGCGGTGCGGGCGGAACGCAGCGCGTCGCACCTCGCGGTGCAGACCACGCTCATGGTCATCTGCCTCGTGGCGGTGCTGGCGGCGGCGCTGTTCGCCTTCCTGGCCGCGACGCGCTCCAAGGAATCGGGCGACGAGTTGGCCCGCTCCATAGGGCGGCTGAGGGAGCAGGCGGCGAAGATGGACGAGGAATACGCCGCGGCCGTGGGAGAGCTCGAGCGCGTCAAGGCGCAGCGCGACAAGCTGGCGAAGGAGCTCACGGCGGCGCGCCGGGAACTCGTCGAGACGAGGCTCGAACTGGCGAACCGCCGCTCCGCCGGAGAGCAGACGCTGGACGAGTACCGCAAGAGGATGGAGGACCTCTCCCGGCGCTGCGAGGCCCTTGAACGCGAGGCGGCGCGGGCCGACGCGCTCGCGGCGAGGCTCGAGGCGGCCAGGCGGGAGGCCGAAGTCCTGAAGCGCCAGCAGGAGGAAATCCTCCAGGAGGCCCAGAAGAAGGCGCGGTTCTACGAGAAGAAGATAACCGAGCTCCGCTCGATGCTCGAGAGGGCCGGCAAGGCGGTGCCGGAACCCACGCGCGGGAGGCCGGGCGCCGTTACCCCGAAGCCCACTCCCCGGAAAAGCATCTCCCCGAAAGACATAAAGAAGAAGAAGGAAAGGGAGTTCGAGAAGCTTTGACGCCCCAACGCGGCCCCATCCCTTGACTTTGGGCTTTCCTTGGGGTATCATTCAAAACACCCATCCGGAGGAAAAGGTGAAGATAGTCTTCTGGGGAGTCAGGGGAAGCGTTCCCACCCCGCGCAAGGACGTGCTCGGCTACGGCGGGAACACCACCTGCGTGCAGGTCTTCGCGGGGGGCCAAGAGTTCATAATAGACGCCGGCACGGGCATAATAGAGCTCGGGCACCGCATGATATCCGAGCCGCCTCGCGGGTTCACGCTTCTGCTCACCCACCTGCATCACGACCACACCCAGGGATTCCCCTTCTTCAGGCCCGCCTTCTCGGCGGGCTTCGGGTTCGACGTGTACGCCGGAAACTTCTTCCGCAAGTCGGCGCGCGAGGTCATCGCCGACAGCATGTCCGACCCTTATTTCCCCGTTCCCCTCAACTCCCTGGCTTCCCGGATCACCTTCAAGGAAATCGCCTTCGACAACGACCACCACCTCGTGGAGGGCCTGTGCGACGGCGCGGTGGACGCGCTGAGGCTGTTCCATCCGCGGGAAGGGGTGGTGGTGTACCGCTTCCGCGAGGGCGAGAAGACTCTCGTCTTCGCCACCGACTGCGAGCACTACCCCGGCAGGGACGAGCTGCTCGAACCCTTCATCCGGAACGCGGACATATTCGTGTACGACACCATGTACACCGACGAGGAATACAAGAAGGGCAACCCGCCGAAGATAGGGTGGGGCCACTCCACCATAGAGCACGGTCTGAAGCTCGCCTCGCGCTGCTCGGTGGGGAAACTGATATGCACCCATCACGACCCGGCCCACAGCGACGCCTTCCTGGACGAGATGTTCGGAAAGGCCCGCGAGGTGTTCCCGGAGACGATAGGAGCCTACGAGGGGCTGGCGCTGGAGGTCTGACACTTGCCCGTGAGCCGTAACATGGCGATATCGCTCGCGGTGGTCGTGGCGTTGCTGACCCCGCTGGCGTGGTATCTGTTGGCCTACGACTACGGGCCCGTCGCGGCGCCCTCCGTTTCCGCCGGAGGGAAGGGAGAGGCGGCCCGCTTCTCCGCGTCCGGGGACGAGGTCGAACTGCGGGCGGGCCAGCGTGCGGTCTCGTTCGGGGGCGGCAGGCACATAGTGAGCCTCACGGTCCGGAACAACCGTTCCGAGCCGCTGGCGCTCGACGCCGGTTGCCGCCTCGGCGTCGAGGTTCGCCGTCCCGACGGCGCCGCGGTGAGGGAGAAATCGGCGTCACTCGGACCGCTTGCGGGTTGCGGCGGCGGAGCGGTGGCGAGGCTTCCCGGCCGCATGAAGGGCGGTCCGCCCCCCATGTGCGTGTTGTACGCGGACATAGGGCCGCTGCTCGACGGCCTGCCGCCGGGCGAGTACCGCTACCGGCTCCGTCTCGATGCGAAAGGGATGTCGCTTGCGAGCGATTATCTCACCCTGAAGATAGAACTCCGGAGGCCCGAATGATCAGCGAGGGGTTTTTCGACAGCATCGCCCTGTCCGCGATAATGGGTGAGGTCTTCTCGCGCTCGGACGAGAACTTCCTCCTCCTCAGCGTGACCGACGGCACGAGCGAGAAGTACTTCGTCTTCAAGAGCGATTCCGTCACCCTCCTGTCGCTCGGCCCCCGGAAGCAGGCGCTGCTCGGCGACGTGCTGGTGAAGACGAGGCGCATAAGCGAGCAGCAACTCAAGGAAGCGCTGGAGGAACAGCACAGGACGAAGGACTACCTCGGCAACATCCTCATAAACAAGGGATACGCCAGCAAGGACACCATCCGCAACGCGGTGAGGGAACAGATATACGAGGAGCTCTTCGACCTGATAACGTGGGAGGAAGCGAAGTACCGCTTCGAGGTGAAGGACCCCTCCAAGGACAAGATACCCACCTTCGACGATCCCGCTCTCCGGGCCACCAACTGCGAGATGAACACCCACCTGCTCGCGGTGGAGGTAGGCAAGCACATCGAACACTGGGAGATGATAAAGGACGAGCTCCCCAGCGAGAT
>QNBY01000130.1 GCA_003644275.1 Planctomycetota bacterium | reverse complement strand
TCCCCTTCGAGAGGTGAAGCGCCCCCATTCCCTCTGAAACCGGCCTGTGTTGCGGGTTCGGTGGAGATATTCCCCCTCGGCGGCAAGGAAAAGAGGCGGCCCGCGGGCCGCCTCTCGAACCCCCCCCGTAAAAACAAGACCGGGCCGCCGCGCGATCCCCGAAGGAACCACACGACGAGCCCGGTCCCCTTCCCCTTGACTCGGTCGTCGCCGTGCAGGTGAAGGAGGTGTAAGGAGGAGTTCTTTTTTTCGAGAGCTGTTCGCCGGGCTTCCCTGCCCGACACACCCAATTATACCCCGAAAAAGTTTGATGTCAAAAACTTTTTCGGAAATTTTTTCGCGCCCGCGGAAAGAGAGGCGGCCGCCCATGCCGGACGGCCGCCTGGAAAGGCGCTTCGAGCGGGGAGGGAACCTTACTTCTTGCGCTTCTTCTTGGGCTTCTTGGCCGCGAATGCCTTCTTCAGGGCGGCCTCTATGTCGTCGTAACCCACCACCCCCACGAACTTGGCGGAGATGCGGTGGTACTTGTCGATGACGAGCGTCACGGGGATGCTGGTGGCCTGGGTGTGCCCGAAGACCTCGAACTTGTAGTCGAGAAGCACGGGGTACTTGGTGCCGAGTTTCTCGTTGTACTCGCGCACCTTCTCCACCGTCTCGCCGCGCCGCGGGTCTATGAGGTCTATCTCGACGATGGAGGCCTTCTTGCGGTACTTCTCGTACAGCTTGGTGAGGGGCTCGTGCAGCTTCTGGCAGGGACCGCACCAGGTGGCCCCGAACTTGATGACGACCGGGCCCTTCTTGAGCCTCTCGTACAGGTGGAACTCGTTGCCGCTCAGGTCCTTGAGGGTGAAGTCGGGGAACACCGCGCCCACCGTGCCGGGAAGGGGCTCGCCGTTGATGATCGCCTCGAGCAGGGGCTTGAGGTCCTCGTACTTCCGGTAGCCGGAGATGCGGGTCTTCACGATGCCGTCCGGACCGATGACGACGGAGTGGGGGATGCCGGAGCGCGGCGGAAGGTATATCTTGGCCACGTCGCCCTTGTCGAGCACTACCTCCCACGGGGTCTTCTTGCGCTTGACGGAAGCGCGGACCTTCTCCTCGGTCTCGCCCCTGCTGGGGTTGAGCAGGTCCACCTCCACTATGACGACCTTGTCGCCCATCTCGTCGTGCACCTTCTTGAGCTCCGGCCACATCTTCTCGCACCATCCGCACCACAGGGCGCCGAACTTGAGGATGCAGGTCTTGCCCTTGATGGCCTGGGAGAACACGAACTTTTCCTTGTTCACCGTGCGTGCGGTGAAGTCGATGAACTTCTCTCCCACTTTCGCGCGCTTCGCGGAATCCGCGGCCGACTGCATCGAGACGGCGGCGAAGACGGCGAGCAGGATCAGTACGAGCGGCTTTCTGAACATCCGGTTCCTCCGTTTTCCGTTTTCGATTTCACTGCAATATGAAAGAATACTCCATTTTAGCGCCTGTTGCAGCAGGCCGGCGAGCGTTGCGCCGCGACACGTTTTTTCCCCTATTTGGACGCCCCAAACGGGAAATGGTCCCCATTTTCGCGCCCGGTCGAGGGGAAGGGATGCAAGACCGTGATAATCCGGTACAATAGCCGGGCGGCCGCAGCGGCCCGGACACAAGCCGGAGGAAGCAATGGCCAAACATTTGGGAGTGGACTTCGAGCGCCCCCTCATCGAGCTCGAGACGAGGATAGAGGAGCTCAAGAGGTTCGCGCAGAAACACAACGTGGACCTCAGCGAGGAGATATCCGTCCTCGAAAAGAAGCTGCTCGATGAGGCGGAGGCCATCTACTCGCGCCTCTCGCCCTGGGAGAGGGTGCTCGTCGCCCGTAACCAGAAGCGGCCGCAGACCAGGGACTACATCCCCCTCATATTCTCGGACTTCGTCGAGCTCCACGGCGACAAACTCTACGCCGACGACCCGGCCATAGTGACCGGTTTCGCCACCATCGAGGGCCGCAAGGTGTTCTTCATCGGCCAGCACAAGGGCCGCACGCTCGAGGAGCGCGAGGTCTGCCGCTACGGCTGCCCGAATCCCGAGGGCTACCGCAAGGCCCTGGCGAAGATGAGGCTCGCCGAGAAACTGGGGCTGCCCATCATCTCTTTCGTGGACACCAAGGGCGCCTGGTGCGGCATAGGCGCCGAGGAACGCGGCCAGTCGCTCGCCATAGCCACCAACCTTGAGGCTATGGCGGTCCTCCGAACGCCCATCCTCTGCATCGTGATAGGGGAGGGCGGCAGCGGAGGCGCGCTCGGCATAGCCGTGGGCGACAAACTGGCGATCATGGAGAACGCCTACTTCTCCGTCATCTCCCCCGAGGGATGCGCCGCCATACTCTGGCGCGACGCTTCCTACGCCCCCCAGGCTGCGGCCGCCCTCAAGATGTGCGCGCACGACCTCCACGAGCTCGGCCTCGTGGACGACATCATACCCGAACCGCCCGGCGGGGCCCATCGCTCGCCCAAGGCGGCCGCCCAGGCGCTGAAGGATTACATCCTGCGCGCCCTGCCCCCGCTCGTGGAAACGCCCCTCGACACCCTGCTCGAACGGCGGTACGCCCGCCTGCGCTCCTACGGCGTCTACAGGGAATCCGCGGCGGACGCCTCAGACGCCCGCGAGGACAACCCCCCGTCCCGCCAGAAAACCGGGTAGAAAGCGCCATGTCGCGCTCCGTCGAAAAGCGCTGGATCATCAGGCATCCCGACTACGCCTCCCGCGACGCCATCGTGCGGGAGCTGGGCATCTCGCCCTTCGTGGCCGCCATCCTCGTAAACAGGGGCATCAAGGACCCCGACGAGGTGAGCCGCTTCCTCTCCCCGCGCCTCGCCCACCTCCACGAGCCCTTCCTCATGAAGGACATGGAGAAGGCGGTGGACCGCCTCCAGAAGGCGGTGCTGAACCGCGAGCGCACCGTCATCTACGGCGACTACGACGTGGACGGCATCGTGTCCTCGCTGGTGGTGCGCGACTTCTTGAGGCTCGCCGGGCTGGAGTGCGACATCTACATACCCGACCGCCTCACCGAGGGTTACGACCTCAGCCCCGCCGCGGTGGAGCGGCTGGCCGAGGAAGGGTACTCCCTGCTCGTGACGGTGGACTGCGGCGTGCGGGCCTCCGAGGCCGCGGAGCGCGCCGCGCGGCTCGGCATGACGATGATAGTCACCGACCACCACGAGGTGGGGGACGAGCTCCCCCCCGCCGCGGCGGTGGTGGACCCCATGCGCCCCGACTGCGGCTATCCCTTCAAGAGGCTTGCGGGCGTCGGAGTGGCCTACAAGCTGGTATGGGCGCTCGCGAGGCGTCTCGCGGGCGGCGAGCGCCTGCCCGACCTCTTCCGCGACTTCCTGCTCGACTACCTCTCGGTCGTGGCCCTCGGCACGGTGTGCGACGTGGTGCCCCTGCTGGGGGAGAACCGGGTCTTCGTGCACTACGGCCTGCGCAGGTTGGCTTCCTTCCGAAACGTGGGGATGAGAAGCCTGCTCGAGGAAAGCGGCGTCCTGCGCCGCCTGATGCAGGGCCAGCAGGGAATAACGGCCCGCGACCTCGCCTTCCTCGTGGGACCCCGCATAAACGCGGCCGGGAGGCTCGGCGAGGCGGAGACGGGGCTGGAGCTGTTCTCCACCACCGACGCCTCCGCGGCGAGGCGCATCGCGGCGAGACTCGGCGAGCTGAACACCCGCCGCCAGAAACTGGAGAGCGAGATACTCCAGCAGGCGAGGGATCTCGTCGCGGCCGGAGGGGAACCCCCGCCGGCGATAGTCCTCGCTTCGCCGGACTGGCACCAGGGAGTGCTGGGCATCGTGGCCTCGCGCCTCGTGAACGAGTTCTACCGGCCCACCTTCCTCGGGTGCGTCGAGGGCGACACAGTGCGCGGTTCCGCCCGCTCCATCGAGGGTTTCGACATAGTGGCCTCGCTCACCCGCTGCTCGGACCTGCTGGAGAGGTACGGCGGCCACGCCGGAGCGGCCGGGTTCTCCCTGAAGGCCGACAGGCTCGAGGAATTCGCCGAGCGGCTGCGCGAGGACGCGGCCGCATCCTTCTCGCGCAATCCGAAACTGCTCGAGCCCGCCGTCTTCGTGGAGTCCGAGCTCCCCTTCGACGCCATAGACGACGGGCTCCTCGCCGAGATGGACAAACTGGCCCCCTTCGGCCACGAGCACCCCAAACCGCTCTTCTTCGCCGGCAACGTGGAGGTGGTGGGCGAGCCCAGACTCGTGGGGGCCGGCAACCGGCATCTCGTGATGCACCTGAAGCGCGACGGCCGCACCTTCCGCGCGATAGCCTTCAACCAGGGCGAGAAGGTGAGGGAACTCAGGCGCTTCATGAACGTGCTCTTCACTCCCAGGCTGGAGAGCTACAACGGAATGACCGGCATCCAGCTCGAGATACACGGTCTCAGGGCGGGCGGATGAGAAAGAAGCGGAACTTCGACGAGCTCAGGCGCTGGATGGTGGAAGTCCAGCTCCGAAGCCGCGGCATAAAGGACAAGCGGGTGCTCGACGCCTTCCTGCGGATACCCAGGCACGAGTTCGTCTGGCCGGTGGACGCCCCATCGGCTTACGGCGACCACCCCATGCCGATCGGCCACGGGCAGACCATCTCCCAGCCCTACATGGTGGCCCTGATGACGGAAAAACTGGACCTGCGGGGGGACGAGAAGGTCCTCGAGATAGGGACCGGCTCCGGCTACCAGGCGGCGATACTCTCCCTGCT
>QNBY01000129.1 GCA_003644275.1 Planctomycetota bacterium | reverse complement strand
TCTCGAAATACCTCGCCTTCATCCTTCCTCCGGTTCGAACCTGATTCCGGCCGCCCCCGCGGGGCGGTCGAGGAAGCGGACGATCTCGGCTATCCGGTCCGGCGGGACGGGACGGGAGACGACCTCGTCCCCCGCGAGCGAGGCGAGCAGCCTCGCCGAACGGCGGCCCGCCTCCCCTTCCCTCTCGGCCACGGGAGAGAGGTAGGTCCCGCCCGTGCAGAGCGCCTCGGCCAGCGGGAAGGCGGCCGCCTCGCGCGCGGCGGCCGCCCGGCGGAGGGAGAGGGGCAGTGCGAGGGTGAGGGAGAGGCGCGGGCCTATCTCCTCCGCCTCGGCCAGCATCCGCCCGAGCTCCCGGACGAGTTCGGCCGCCCTGTCGAGCGAGGATTGCGACTCGTGCGGAAGCGAGCCCTCCAGAAACTCCACCGCCTCGCACAGACCGGCGGCGGCGAGGCGTCCCCCCTCTTTCGGGGCGAGCTCCGCGGCGTACAGCACCGCCTCGCGCAGCGCGGCGGGCGGATCGTCCCCCCCGAACATCAACGGAGGCAGGGAGAGCACCACCGGCGGCCCCTCGCGGGAGGGAGGCGGAAAGGCGGAAAGGAAGGCCAGTCTCATGCGGCCCGCGAGGGGAACGAGCACCTCCAGCACGCGGCGGGAGTCGGAGGCCCGGCCCGGAGGGACCACCCAGGCGGGCTCGGGAAGGGCGCGGAAGGCGGCCTCGGGAAGCCCGGCGATGCGGGCGGCCTCCCGCACGTCCGGCAGGGGGAGGCAGAGGCGGAGCGAGCGCAGGCACGCCCGGGAGAGCGCGGAGGCGAACACCTCCATCAGCCCCGCCTGCCCGCGGGCGGAGGCGAAGCGCTCGAGGCCCGTGACCGTAACGCGGCGGCCGCCCTCCGCCAGGTCCGCCACCTCCCCGGCGAGGCGCAGGGGGTCGGAATGTCCCGCCGCGGAGGCGTCGAACACCACGCGCTCCCACTCCCTTCCTTCCGGCGCGAACGGCGAGGGCGAGGGGGAAGAAGGACGGGCGGGGCGGCCGGCCTCGCGCTCCATGCGCCGCATCTCGGCGCGGGCTATCTCCTCCAGCAGCGCGGGCGTCACGAGCGAGAAGGAACCGCGAAGCAGCCGTTCCTCCACGAGGTCGGCGAGCGCCGCGGCGTCCGTCGAGGGCAGATCGAACTTCTCGGCCAGCACCGCGGCGAGCACCGCGGGGTTCCACCGGCCGGGGCCGTCCGGCGTGTCGAGAAAGAGGGCCGCCCTGGCCTCGGCGGCGGTGCGGGCCCGCCAGCGGACTATCCCCGCCACCTCCGGGAAGCCCATGAGCTCGAGCTCGCCGACCACGGCCTCGCGCACTTCGAGGGCGGAGGGGAGGCGGTCGCGGAGCTTGCGGCTCACGGCGTCGTGGACGGCCGACGCCACGGCGGCGGCGCGCGTCACTCCCACTCCGGCTATCTCGAAGGCGTCCATCACGGCGCGCACCACTCCCACACCCGCGAACGGCACGAGCCTTCCGTCGTCAACGCATATCAACTCTCGATGGTCGTTCACCGCGGGCAGCGCCTCAGGCAGGGGGGGCTTCCCCGGGGTCCTTCTCCTCTTCCTCCTGCAGGAGTCCCTTCAGGAGAGAGTAGAACTCCTTGGGGTTCTTGAACTTCCTGTAGACCGACACGAAGCGGACGTAGGCCACCGGATCGAGGGCGCGGAGCTCGTCCACTATGAGCTCGCCTATGTCGGTGGTCTTCACCTCGCGCGAGTGGTTCTCCCTGAGCTTGAACACGATGCGGTCGGTGACTTTCTCCAGCGTGTCGGCCGAGATGGGGAGCTTCTCGCAAGCCCTGCAGAGCCCCTCGAATATCTTCTCGCGGCTGAACTCCTCTCTGCGGCCGTCCCGCTTTATCACGAAGACGGGCGATTCTTCGAGCCTCTCGTAACTCGTGAAGCGCTTGCCGCAGGCCCTGCATTCGCGCCTGCGCCGGATGACCTTGCCGTTCTCCGATTCGCGGGAATCTATGACCTTGCTGTCGGCTTCAGAGCAATAGGGACAACGCATCGCCTCTCCCGGTAAGGGGTCACAACATATTGTGCACTCCAGCCGCTTGACACACTGTATATTGTGTTTTTGGGTGCGTTTGTCAAGACTTTTTACGGGCGAGGGGAACGGCGCGGAGCAACTCCCCCGCCACGTGAAGGGGAGGCCGGGGACCGGGCAGCAGGGGGACCTTCCTCCGCTCGCCGGGGAACACGATGACGGGGTTCTGCGCGGGCACGGCGACGCAGTCGAAGCTCTCCAGAAGCACGCCGGTGGTGCGGTCGGCCTCGAGCACGACGAAGAGGCTCCGGCGTTCCTCCGCCGGCGAGAGGCGGACCTCGCCGCCCTCCGCGGGAGGCCCGTTCCACCACTCCCAGAGGGCGTACCCGCCGCCCTTCAGGAAGACCTCCGCCCGGCAGCAGGGGGCCTCGCGGGCCGCGGCCGGAAGGCGCACCGGCTTCCTTCCGGCGGAGGCGTCCCCGTCGAGCGGAAGGCCCGCGCGGCGTATCTCGCCGCCCGCCGGGAACGTGAGTTTCAGGTAGCCGCCCTCCCCCGTTCCGCCCCTCACCGTTATCTCTCCCACCGGACGCGCGGCGGGGACGGCCAGCGAGGGCGTGCGCCAGGCCCAGGAGAGCGCCCCCAGCGCGGGCTTCGGGACGCCGAAGTGGTCCACGAGCGACCAGGACACCGCGGGCGCCGGGTCGTTGAGCTGCCAGACGAGCCCCCCGCGGAAGGAGTCCGAGAGCATCCACGCCCGCACCAGCGCGCCCAGCGCTTCCGCCTGGCACCAGCGAGAGGCGTGGGGCTCGTCGAGAAGCGGCGGTTCGCCGAGCATCCGCCGAAGGTAGGATTCCAGCCGCTCCGTCCCGCCTTCCTGGTACTGGCCGGGCTCGAAGGCCGCGCCGGGCATGTCCTCCCGAACGAGCGGACGCGACTGGAAGCCGAACTCGCTCGCGAAGACGGGGGGTTCGGCCGCCGCCTGCTCCACCCCCGCGCCGCCGCTCCAGAAGCCCCATTCGTGGCGGTCGCCCTCGCGCGGATCGTTGGGCTCGCGGCCGCCCCAGGGGGAGTCGGGCCGGTAGAGCAGGTGGGGGGCGAGGCGTTCCACTTCCGCGGGCGCCGCGCGGAGGAAGAAGTCCCTCTCGGCGTCCGGCCTGTGTTTTCCGAGCAGCCATTCGTTCTCGTTGCCGCCGCACAGCACCGCCAGGGAGGGATGGTGGGCGGCGCGGACGAGGAAGCGGCGGAGCTCTTCGAGGTAGGTTTCGCCGTCGAGCTCCACCGGCGCGCAGGCGCAGGCGAAGGGCATGTCCTGCCAGACGTTGAGGCCGAGCTCGTCGCAGCGGTCGAGGAAGGCTTCGGAGGCGTACCGGCCGCCGCCCCACACGCGCACCCAGCGTCCCCCCGCCGCGCGGAGCGTCGCGAGCAACCGTTCCGGCCGCGCCCCGCTCTCGGCCGGATCGAAGAAGGGCTCGACGAAGTTCGCTCCCCACTGGAGGGGACCTTCGCGGAACAGCAGGCGGGAGGCGGAGGAAGCGGGAGGTTCGCCCCGCAGGCCGGCACGGAGGGAGGCGGAGGCCGCCCTTTCGCCTTCGAAGAAGACGTCCAACTCCACCCTCACCAGCGCCGAAGCGCCCTTCTCCTCCCAGGGGGGCGGCCAATCGCCCTCCCACTCGAACAGCGGCGCGAGCCCGTCGCGCAAGGGCGCGGTGCGCTCGAAGCGCAGCCTGCCGCCCGCGCCGGAGACAGAGGCGCAGACGAGGTACTCCCTCCCTTCCCCGCCCTCCACGAAGGCCGACAGCAGGCGGCGGCCCGGCGAAGGAGCGGAGAGGCGCACGCCCCTGACGACGGGGCCGCCCAGGGGGCGGAGCGCCGGAAGCGCCTTCACGCCGAGCGGGAACAGCGGGGGCGCCCAGTCCCAGCCGAAGAAGCAGGAAGGAAGGCGGCTGAAGACGCGGAGGGGCTCGAACAGCGCGGCGGGCCTGCGTCCGGCGAGGGCGGCCCTCTCCTCCAGCGTCCGGCGCTGGGGCGGAAGCACGAGCCTTCCCCTCAGGAGGGGGCCTTCCGCCTCCAGCGCGAGCCTCAGCGGGCGCATCCCGCCGTGGAAGACGCCGGTCCGGCCGTGCACGTCGTAGCGGAAGGAACCGTCCAGGCCGTCCCACTCCAGCTCCACGGGGCCGCGGCACTCGCGCGGGAGGGGGGCCTCGAAGCAGATCTCGAATTCCTCGTCGTACAGCCCGGCGAGGAAGCGCTTTCCCTCCTCGCTGAAGGGATGGGGCGCGATGCCTGCGCGGTGCAGCAGGAAGGGAATCGAGAAGGGAGCGTCGGCCTTGCAACGAAAACCGCGGAACGCGAGTCGAAAATTACAGGAGAGGACGAATTCGGTCATGGGGGGATTGACTTTACTTTTGCGTTATGATATAGTATTTCGGCTGGGCTTGAAACGGTAAAGGGGGCTTTCATGAACGTTTTCCGTCCGATCTTCGCTCTTTTCCTCATACTTCTGTTCGCGCTTCCCATGGCGGTGGGAGAGGAAAAGAAGAAGGACGAAGCCGCCAAGATGCGAGAGGCGGCGCTGAAGCAGCTTACTTCCTCCGATTGGTACGTGGCGGCGCACGCGCTCGTCTTCCTCGCCGCCGACAAGGACAAGAAGGTGGACGAGGCCCTTCGGAAGGCCGTGAAATCCGGCCATCCGTACTTGAAGATGCTGGCCTGCGAGGTGGCGGCGAAGCGCAAGGCGAAG
>QNBY01000128.1 GCA_003644275.1 Planctomycetota bacterium | reverse complement strand
GGCGGGGGGGGGGGGGGGGGGGGGGGGGGGGGGGGGGGGGGGCGGGGCGGGGGGGGGGTGCCGGGGGGCGGGGGGGCGGGGGGGGGGGGATAGGGAGGGGGAGGAGACGAGCTGCTCCAGCTCCGCCCTGCCGCATGCGGAGAGGCGGCAGAGGGAGAGGGCGGCGGCGAGGAAGCGGGCGGCGGGAAGGGCGGCGGAAGGCCGCCCGGTGACGGAACAGGGCACGCCGCGCGAGGAGAGGAGCGAGCGGAGGGCGTCGGCGCGGTGGTCCAGCATGGGGAAGACGACGGCGAGGTCGGCGGGGGAGGCCCCGCCGGAGAGGCGGTCGAGCACCCAGCGGGCGGCGGCGGAGAGCTCGGCCGAGGTGTCGGGGGCGGTGAGCCAGTCGATCCGGGCGGGGGCGCCCTGCCCTGCCCTCTTCACCGGCAGGCCGGAGGAGGCGAGGGCCGCGCGGAAGGACTCGTAGAGCGCGTCGGAGCGGCGCGAGAGGGAGAAGGAGGAGGGGTCGGGCGTCTCGAACAGGACGCGGGCGGGGCCGGGCGTCGCGGCGAGGAGGGCGGAGAGGAAGTCCGCCTGCCGGGGGGTGAGGGAATAGAAGCCTGCGACGAAGACGGCCCGGAAGCCGGTTCCGAGGCGGCGCAGCAGCTCGGAGGCGCGCTCGAGGACGGCGGGTCCGTCGAGGAGGCCGCGGGCGTTCAGGAGCTCGAGCCAGCGGGAATAGAGGTCGGCGAGGAGGCGGGCCTTGAAGGCGGCGGGGCCGGAGGAGAAGCGCGCGAGCACGGCGGGGGGATCGAGTTTCTCGTGGCGGAACAGGTCGAAGAGGGAGGCGAGCGTGGCGGCGCGCTCGGGGGCGGGTTCGACGCCGAGGGCGTCCCCGAGGTCGGCGGAGCGTTCCTGCATGGCGGCGAGGGCGAGGGCGGCGGAGACGGCGGGGGAGACGGGCTCTATGCCGGTGAGGGAGGAGGCGAGGAAGGAGGGGGTGGTCGTCTCCAGGCCGCCGAGCGCTCCGTCTCCGGCGAGGAGGCGTTCGGCCTCGGCCCTCATGAGGGCGGAGGGGAGGAGCAGCAGGACGCGGCCGGAGCGGGCCTCCGCGGCGGCGGCCCGGAGGAAGTCTAGGAGACGCGGGAGGGAGGGAGGAGAGATCTCTATCATGGAAATGCGCGCGAATTATCCCGCCTTTGGCGTCTCATGTAAAGAGGGGAGCGGTTGACGCCTCCCGGTCGGGAGTTAGAATCCGAAGGAACAGCGGAAAGGAGGCCGAGAGATGAGACACGTTGCGGCGGCCGTGATGTTGGTGCTGCTCTCGCTGGTCGCGGCGGGGGCGGAGTACGTGGAGAGGGTGGACGGAGTGGCCTTCATCGGGAGGGTGAAGATATCGGGCGACAAGGTGATAGTGGAGGACTGGGACGGGAAGGAATACTCGTTCTGGCGGGACTACATAAGGAGGATACGCTCGCAGGAGACGGGGAAGTTCGTCACCTACCGCTCCAAGACGGTGTTCGACGTGTACACGGACGCGCCGCAGGAGTACGCGGAGGAGCTGGCGGACGACCTGGACTGCCTGCACGCCTTCATAACGAAGACCTTCTCGTTCAAGCGGCCGCCGAAGGACCGGATAACGGTGCGGGTGTTCAGCTCGACGAGGGACTACGAGACGCACTGGGAGAACCGGCACAGGCGGAACCCGGAGCAGCGGATGACGCTGGCTTTCTACGATCCGGCCTACAAGGACGTGTCGTCGGTGTTCGCGGGGAAGGCGACCTTCCGCACGGTGGCGCCGCGGGTGGCGCTGGTGTACCTGATGAGGCTGTACCCGAAGCTGTTCACCGAGCCCCCCTTCTGGCTGGCGCGGGGGTGGTTCAAGCTGTTCGAGAACGCGCGCGTCATCGGCAAAGAGGTGGACATGATCGGGCTGGACGCGGACGAGATGGAGACGCTGAAGGACTACGTGTCGAAGCGGGGGTTCTCGCTGGTGCTGCTGTTCTCGTTCAAGCCGGGGCCGAAGACGAAGAAGAGCGAGATAAAGGAGACGGAGAGGCTCGCGGCGGCGCTGCTGCACTACATAGCGCTGAACAGGAAGTACGCGAAGGCGTTTCCGGCCTTCCTGGACGACCTGCAGAACTACGCCGAGCCCATGGAGGCCTTCGTCGAGCGGATGAAGCTGAAGAAGAAGGTGGAGAGCTTCCAGAAGAAGCTGGTGAAGTGGGTGGAGGGGTTCTCCGACGACACGCCGTGGCGCATCTACAACCGCGCGGAGTCGTACTTCCTGCGCAAGAAGTCGTCCAAATGCCTGGATCTGCTGGCGGAGGGCATCAAGAAGTACCCGAAGTTCGAGGACTTCAGGAAGCTGAGGGCGATGGTGTACCTATGGCGGGAGGAGGCCGACGCGGCGATGGAGGACATAAAGGCGCTGGAGGCGAACCCGGCCAACGCGGAGATGTGCGGCTACCTGAAGGCTCTGGCGGACCTGCGGCGCGGGGAGGTCAAGAGGGCGGCGGAGGCCTTCCGGGCCATCGCGGAAGCGGACCCGATGTTCTTCCGGTGCTACGAGCAGCTTCTGAACATATACTGGGAGCAGGACGAGAAGATAGTGAGCGACGAGGAAGCGGACCGGTACGTGAAGATACTGAAGGAGAACGAGCCGTTTTCCTACACCTTCATACTGGAGGCGAAGGTGTGCATGAAGCAGGGGCGGCCGGAGGACGCGAAGGTGCCCCTGGCGAAGGCGCGGAGGAGGGATCCGGGCAATCCCGAGATAGCGGAGCTGATGAAGCTGCGGCGCAAGATGGCGCAGGAGAAGAACAGGTAGGCGCTCAGCCGCCTGATGCGCAGGGCAGATAGAGGGTGAAGCGGGTCCCGCGGCCGGGCTCGCTCTCCACCTCTATGGCTCCGCCCGCGTCGCGGACGGTCTTCATCACGAATGCGAGGCCCATGCCGGTGCCCCTGCGCTTGGTCGTGAAGAAGGGCTCGAATATCTTTCGGAGTTTTTCGGGCGGTATGCCGCAGCCGGTGTCCGCGAAGGAGAGCACGACGTAGGGGCCGGGGGAAAGCGCAGCGTTCTTCTCGAAGAAGGAGGGGGGAGGTTCCTCGATGCGGGCCTCCACGGCGATGGCTCCCTCGTTCTTCACGGCGTCGAGGGCGTTGAAGAAGAGGTTGGCGAAGGCGTGCTTCATGGCGGAGGGGAAACAGCGCACGGGGAGGGGCGAGGGGGGCAAATCGAGGCGGACGTCCACGTTCCTGTAGGCGGCGAGGCCGGCCATGGAGGCGGCCTGGCGGACGAGGGGGCGCAGGTCGGCGACGATGGGCTTCTCGTCGGCGGGACGGGCGCTTCTCATGGTGTTCCTGAGGTCCTCCAGCCCGCCGAGCGCCTTGCGCATCTCGGCGACGTTCTTCACGACGGCGGCGGGGTCGCCCGCGCGCCTTTCGATGTCGTCCGCGAGGAGGGACAGCGCGTTCAAGACGTTGAAGGCGGTGTGGAGGCTCCGGGAGGCTATCTCCCACATGGTGTCGAGCCTGGCGAGGTAGGCGGCGTGCTCCCTGGCCTTGTCGGCCTGTTCTTCGAGGCGCTTGAGGCGGTCTATGTCCTCGACCACGACGAGGAGGGGGGAGGAGGCGTCCCCGCCGCCGAGTTTGGCGAAGACGACGCGGCCCCAGACGGGGGAGCCGTCGGGGCGGAGGAAGCGTTCCTCGAGGACGAAGGAGGAGGAATCGCCGCTGTAGAAGGCGTCGAGGCGGGGGCGATAGCGTTCCCAGTCCTCGGGATGGACGAGCGAGGCGGGGTCGATCTCGAGGATTTCCTCGGGCGACCGGCCGACGAAACGGGCGAAGGCGGGGTTGGCGAGGACGATCTTTCGGGCGTCGGCGTCGTAGAGTATGATGCCGAAGGGGGAGGCCTCGAAGATGGCGCGGAAGCGTTCCTCGCTCTTCTTGAGGGCGTCCATGAGCTTGAGGCGTTCGGTGATGTCGAGGCCGATGCCGAAGAAGAAACGCGCCTTGCCGGAGGCGTCGGCGACCCTGCGGCCGTGCCACTCGACGGAGAGGCGGCGGCCGGAGGCGGTGAGGACGTCGTTGGTGACGACGACGGTCTCGTCGCTCTCCATTATCTGCGCGAAGATGCGGCGCAGGCGGTCATGCTCGTCGGGAGGAACCATGAGGGAGAGGTAGTCGCGGTAGAGGACTTCCTTGCGGGTTCGGCCGACGGCGTCGAGGAAGGCGTCGTTTATCATTATGGTCTTACCTGCGGGGGAGATGGCGACGAAGTAGGCGAGGCCTGCCTTCATCAGGGTGCGGACGAGGTCGTGGTAGTTTTCCTCGCGGTCCGGGGGCTCGTCCTCGAACATGACGACGGCGCGGGGCTCGGGGGCGGAGGCGAAGGGGAAGACGGAGAAGAGCATTCCGGGGCGGAGGGGGATGTCCACCTGGCGGCGGAGGGTGGTCTCGCCGTTTCGGAAAGCGGCGTCCAGCGCCTCGCGGATTCCGCAGCGGCAGGAGTCCGAACCGGCGTCGGGACAGCCGAGGGCGGAGCAGAAAGTGCCGTCGTGTTTCTCGCTGACGAGCGCTTCTGCGGGCGGATTGGCGCGAAGCAGCCTCATCCCGGCCGACACCAGGTAGAGGGGCCAGGGGAGGACGGCGGCGAGGTCCTCGAAGGCCTTCTCGGGGGTCATGTCCTCTTCTTACATTACCCTCGGAGGGGATCCCAACATATTACTCCGGAAAAAGACACCAAGGCGAAAAAAGGCGGAAACAGAATCGGCCCCAACGGCCAGCGCCTTTCAAGGGCGGCG
>QNBY01000127.1 GCA_003644275.1 Planctomycetota bacterium | reverse complement strand
TTCCCGGCAGGCTGGAGAGGGTGACCCGCCTGCGGCCGCGCGTGTACGTGGACTACGCCCACACGGACGACGCCCTGCGCAACGCGCTTTCGGCCCTCGCGGAGCTGCCGCACAGGAAGCTGGTGGCGGTGTTCGGCTGCGGGGGGGACCGCGACCGCGGCAAGCGCCCGCTCATGGGACGGACCGCTTGTTCGCTCGCGGACCTCGTCGTGATCACCACCGACAACCCGCGTTCGGAGGATCCCCGTTCGATAATCGAGGACATCCTGAAGGGCGTTCCGCCCTCCGCGGCGGTGGAGGTGGTGCCGGACCGCATGGAGGCCATATCCTTTGCCGTGCGCGCGGCGCATCCCGACGACATCGTCCTCGTGGCCGGGAAGGGGCACGAGGATTACCAGATATTCGGCGACGAAAGGATACATTTCGACGACAGGGAGGCCGCCGCGGCGGCGCTCCGAGAACTCACCCAAGGAGCAGCCCATGGACAATTTCGAGATTAGCGTCGACGAGGTACTCTCCGCCACTCCGGGCAAGATGATATGCGGCCCGCTTTGCACCTTCTCGGGCATATCCACCGACACGCGCCTGCTCGGCCACGGCCAGCTCTTCGTGGCCATCCCCGGCAAGAACCACGACGGCCACGACTTCGTGCAGGAAGCGCGGGAGAAAGGGGCGCTGGGGGCGCTGGTGTCGCGCGACCCGGGCTTCGAGGACGACGACTTCGCCGTCATAAAGGTGGCCGACACCCGCAAGGCTCTGCTGGACATAGCGGGATGGTGGAGGGCGAAGTTCCCGCACGCCATCACCATAGGCGTGACCGGCACCAACGGCAAGACGACCACGAAGGACATGCTGCGCTGGCTGCTCTCGGCCATCGGTCCCACCGTAGCGGCGATCCGCAGCTACAACAACGACATAGGGGTGGCGCTGACGCTGCTTGAGATGCGGTCCTTCCACCGGTACGCGGTGGTGGAGATGGGGGCCTCCGCGCAGGGCGAGATAGCGCCGCTCGCCAAGGCCGCCGCGCCCATGATAGGGGTGGTGACCAACATAGGGCTGGCGCACATGGAGGGATTCAGGAGCGCCTCCACCATCGTGAAGACGAAGTCCGAGCTTCTGAAGGCGCTTCCCAAGGACCGCGACGGCGCGTTCGCGGTGCTGAACGCCGACGACCCCTACTTCAAGAAGCTCAGGGACGCCTGCAAGGTGCCGGTGATAACCTTCGCGGTGGACAACAAGGACGCCGACGTGCGCCCCGAGGAAGTGGTGGAGCAGACGGCGGTCACCTGGTTCACGGTGGACGGCGTGGAGACGAGCATACCGCTAGGCGGCCGCCACAACCTCTACAACGCGCTCGCGGCGCTGGCGGTGGTGAAGGGGCTGGACCTGGACCTCGCCCGCTCCGCCCGCAGGCTGAAGGGATTCTCGCCACCCCCGATGCGCTCCAACGTCTTCCACGTGGGGCCGGTGACGATAATCTCGGACTGCTTCAACGCCAATCCCTCCTCGCTGGCGGCGGCGCTCGACTACTTCGACAAGGTGCCGTCGCCGAACAAGGTGTTCGTCCTGGGCGACATGCTCGAGCTCGGCTCCTCCTCCGCCAAGCACCACAAGGAAGCGGGCGAGAGGCTGGCGAAGTCCTCGGTGGACGTGCTTCTCACCGTCGGGGACAAGGCCGCCAAGGCCGCCGGGCCGTTCGCCGAGGCGGGGAAGCGGACGTTCCCGTTCGAGCCCGACCAGCGCTCCGCCGCCGCCGAAAAGCTCTTCGAGCTGCTGGAGGGGGGCGGGGCCGTCATGTTCAAGGGCTCCCGGGCGCTGAGGCTGGAGGACCTCGTCTCGCTGTTCATACGGACGCTCAAGCGCAACTACGCGAAGGACAGGAAGTAACCGATGCTGCTCTGGCTGCACGAGGCGGGACTGCTCGGCAAGCATGCGCTGTACGGATACCTGACGTTCAGGATGGTGTTCGCGGCGGTGGCGGGCTTCCTGCTCTGCGCCGGGCTGACCTGGCTGCTGATGCGGCTGCTGCGCTCGGCAAAGATGTTCGAGCGGCACAACTACGAGGACTTCGAGCACATAAAACCCCTCGTGGAGAAAGGGCTGGCGACGCCCGCCGCCGAGAAACCGCGCACGGTGGTGAGCATGGGGGGAATAGCGATAACGCTCTCCGTGCTCCTGTCCGCGGGCTTCTTCGCCGATCTGAGGAATCCGCTCGTCCTGGCGGGGCTGTTGCTCATGGTCCTTTGCGCCGCGCTGGGCTTCGCCGACGACTGGCAGAAGTTGAAGCACCCCCGCTCGCACGGCATGTCGGAGGCCTCGAAGATACTCATAGGCATACTGGCGGCCGCCGCGGTGCTGGGATTGCTCTACAGGATGAACGGAGTCTCGGACGACTTCCAGACGGTATGGCTGCCGATCTTCAAGAACACGGCGATCCACCTCGGCGGCTTCTACTTCGTGCTGTTCGCGGCGGTGCTGTTCGTAACATCGAACTCGGTGAACATCACCGACGGGGTGGACGGCCTGGCCGCCGGGCTCGTGGCCGTGGCCGCGCTGGCGCTGGCGGTGGTGTGCTACGTGGTGGGCCGCACGGACTTCTCGGCCTACCTCTACATAACGCACGTTCCCGGCGCGGGCGAGCTCGCGGTGCTGCTGGCGTCCTGCTCCGGGGCGGCGCTCGGCTTCCTCTGGCACAACGCCGCGCCCGCCTCCATATACATGGGCGACACGGGCTCGCTTCCGCTGGGAGCGGTGCTCGGTTACGCGGGGCTCGTGTCCAAGCAGGAAGTGCTGATGCTCATCGTGTGCGGCATCTTCCTCATAGAGTTCGCCTCCTCGCTCATCCAGCGAGTCTCCTACAAACTGACCGGCAAGCGGTACTTCCCCATCGCTCCGGTGCACCATACCCTGGAGCGGGCGGGCTGGCCGAAGAACCACATCGTGGTCAGGGCGTACATAATCGGGATATTCCTCGCGCTCATCGCGCTGGGGACCCTGAAGATAAGATAGGAAGCCATGGAAGGACCGCAGAGGAACCGCATACTGCTCGCCGTCCTGACGCTGGTCGCCGTGAGCGTGGTCTTCACCTTCTCCGCCACGGCGGACGACCCGCGCCAGTTGCGCGTCCTGATAAAGCACCTGGGCTCGATCCTCATCGGGCTGGGCGCGCTGTTCGCGCTGGCGAGGGTGGACTTCCGCTCCCTGCGGCGGTTCGCGGGGCCGCTGTTCTTCCTGTCCATCCCCGCCCTGATAGCCGTGTTGGCGTTCGGCGCGCGCCTCAACGGGGCCCGGCGCTGGTTCCTGCTGGGACCCATCTCCGTCCAGCCGTCGGAGTTCGCCAAGATAGCCTTCGTGCTCTTCTTCGCCGACTACTTCTGCAGGAAGCGCGAGCGGGTGCGGGAGTCCTTCCTCTCCCTGCTTACGGTCCTGCTTCCGGGGGCCTTGTTCCTCCCGCTTCTCGTGTTCGAGCCCGACATCGGGACCACGATACTGCTCAGCTGCGTGCTCCTGTTCCTCCTCGTCGTCGCGGGCTGCCGAATAAAGCATCTGCTGGTCACGGCCGGGGTGCTGGCGGTGGTGGTCGCGTCCATACTGCTCACCTCGTCCCACGCCTCGAAGCGGCTGGACAGCTTCCTCTCCGGCAGGCACGACTACCAGGTGAGCCAGGCGCTCATAGCGCTGGGCTCGGGCGGGCCGTTCGGGAGGGGGCTCGGAGAGGGCTTCCAGAAGCTCCACTACGTGCCGCTCGCCACGACGGACTTCGCCTTCGCCGTGATAGGGGAGGAGGGCGGCTTCCTCATGTCGCTGGTGCTTCTGGGCTGTTACGTGTTGTTCGCGCTGGCCGGGTTCAACGTGGCGATGCGCTGCCGCGACCTGTTCGGGAAACTGCTGGCCTCGGGCCTCACCGCGCTGGTGTCGCTGCAGGCCTTCGTGAACCTGGGGGTGGTTTGCGGCGTGTTGCCCAACAAGGGGATAGCGCTTCCGTTCGTCTCGGCGGGCGGGAGCGCCATGGTCGCCATGCTCGCCGCGGTGGGCGTCCTGCTGTCGGTGGACGCCGTGGCCGAGACGGAATCCGAACCCCGCCTCATAGGCGGCAGGCTGATAGGGGAGGGCGCGCCGTGAGCGGCCCCGCGATAGTCCTCGCCGGCGGGGGAAGCGGGGGGCACATAACCCCCGGCCTGGCGTTGGCCTCGGTGCTCGCTGAGCGCGGAGCGCGCCTGCTTTGGATCGGGGCGAGGGGAGGGCTGGAGTCGGAGGTAGTCCCCGCCGCGGGCATCCCCTACGAGGAGAGCGGGATGAAGCGCGTCTCCACCGGCGTGGCCCGCACCGTGCGGAGGCTCGTCTCCGCGCTCGGGGCCGTGCCCGCCACGCGGAGGATGCTGCGCTCGTTCGGGGCCGACGCCGTGGTGGGGCTGGGGGGATACGCCTCCGTGCCGGTGCTCATGGCGGCGCGCCTCTGCGGCGTGCCGAGCTACCTCGTGGAGGCGAACGCTATCCCCGGCGCCGTGACGCGGCGGTTCGCCGCCTCGGCCTCGGCCGTGTTCTCAAACTTCGCCTGCGCGAGGGACTACCTGCCCAAGCGCGTCCTGTTCCACCACACGGGCATACCGATACGGCCGGAGTTGGCGGAGAAGCTGGCCTCCCGGCGGCCGCCCCCCCTCGGCGGGCCGGAGCGGCTGCTCGTGCTGGGGGGCTCGCAGGGGGCGAGGGCGGTCAACGAGGCGGTGGTGGGTGCGCTGCCCTCGCTGGAGCTGGAGTTCCCGGGACTGTCCGTCGTCCACATAACTGGGCGGCG
>QNBY01000126.1 GCA_003644275.1 Planctomycetota bacterium | reverse complement strand
TTGCCATAGGCAAGAGGGGGCAGAACGTGAGGCTCGCGGCGAAGCTGACGGGCTGGCACATAGACGTGCTCACGGAGAGCCAGCTCCAGGAGGAGCGCAGGCGGATGCGCGAGCACATGATGCGCCTGCCGGGGATGACGCCCGACCTGTGCGACCGCTTCCAGCTCAGCGGCTTCGTGTCCATATACGACATAATCGAGGCCGACATCGAGGACCTGCTGGCGGTGCGGGGGATGGACGAGGAGTCCGCCGCCGAGCTGCAGCGGGCCGCCGAGGAGCTCGCCGCCCGCATCGAGGCCGAGGAGCTGGAGGCCGCGGAGGCGGAGGAGAGCGGAGAGTCCTCCGGTGAGGGCGAGACGGAAAGCGGCGCGGGGGCGGAGGAAACCCCGCCCGCGGAGGCCGAAAACGAGGAGAAATCGGGTACAATCGAGGAAAGCGATGAGCCCGAAGAATAACCGACTTCTTGCGACGCCGCCCGCGGCGGCTCGAACGAAATGAACGCCGCAGGCCGCGAAAGGACACGTCCCGTCGTACCGGCGGGCAAGGAGGAAAGAGTTGCGGGTCCGCGTCTGGCAAATCATCAAGGAGTTGAACGAGGAACCGGCCGTGGTGCTGGACATCTGCAAGGAATTGAACCTTGTGGATTCTCAGCGGGCGGGGCGGTTCAGTATTCTGACGCAGAGGGAAGCGGAACTCGTCCGCGAAGCGGTACAGCGGTATCGTAAGGAAGAACGGGAAAAGAAGAAAGCGGCCCGCACCATAAGATACGCCCCCGGGTTCTCGCCGGAGGAGAGGAAGAAGAAGGAAGAGGAGAGGAGACAGGCGAAGACCGCCGCGGCGAAGACTGCGGCTCCCTCCAAGAAGCCCGCGCGGGAGGCCGCCCGCAGGAAGGGCGTAAAAGAAGACAGGAAGATGAAGGAACCCGCGCGGCGCCTGCGCCGCGAGCGGGAGGCCGTGGACATAGCGGCCGAGGTCCAGGAGTTCACCGGCTCCGCCTCCCTGCCGGGGATCCACCGCCTGTCGCGCGGCACGCGCAAGCGGGCCGCCGCCGCGCCGCCTCCCACCGGCAAGGTGGAGGTGGAGGTGCCCGTCACCGTCCGGGATTTCTCGCAGGCAATGGGAGTGAAGGCCAACGACATCATCTTCCGCCTGATGAAGCAGGGCAAGATGGTGAACCTGAACACCCTGCTCGACGAGGAGACGGTGGAGCTTTTGGCCATCGATTACGACCGCGAGGTGGCGATCAAGCGCGAGAAGGCGGCCGACGAGCTTGTGAGCGAGATCGAGGAGAAAGCGATGGAGAGGGCCAAGGGAGACGAAATGACCAGGGCTCCCGTGGTGACCTTCCTCGGCCACGTCGATCACGGGAAGACCTCGCTTCTCGACTACATACGCAAGACCCGCGTGGCGGCCAAGGAAGCGGGGGGCATCACCCAGCACATAGGCGCCTACCGGATAAACACCGGCGACGCGGAGATAACCTTCCTGGACACGCCGGGCCACGAGGCGTTCACGGCGCTGCGCGCCCGCGGCGCCCAGCTCACCGACATAGCCGTGCTGGTGGTGGCGGCCGACGACGGCGTCATGCCCCAGACCGTGGAGGCGATAAACCACGCCAAGGCCGCCGAGGTGCCCATCATCGTCGCCATAAACAAGATAGACAAGCCCGAAGCCGACCCCATGAAGGTGAAGCAGCAACTCATGAACCACGACCTGGTGCCGGAGGAATGGGGCGGCTCCACCATCTGCGTCAACGTGAGCGCGGTGACCGGCGAGGGCATAAAGGACCTTCTGGACATGCTCACCCTCGTGGCCGAGATGCAGGAGCTCACGGCGCATCCCGACATGCCGGCCCGCGGCGCGGTGATAGAGTCCCGCAAGGACCCGAAGCGCGGCCCGGTGGCGACCGTGCTCGTGCAGGACGGGACGCTGCACAAGGGCGACATAGTGGTGGTGGGCTCCACCTACTGCCGCGTGCGGAGCCTGCGCGACTGGAACGGCAAGACGGTCAAGGAGGCCGGTCCTTCCTGGCCGGTGGAGATACTCGGGCTGAGCGACGTGCCCGCGCCCGGCGACAAATTCCTCGTCGTGGACTCCATGGACCAGGCCAAGAAGATAGCCGGCGAACGGGCGGAGGAGGAGCGCAAGCGCCAGCTCCAGAGGCGCAAGAGGCTCACGCTGGAGCAGTTCCTCAAGGGCGCGGGGACCGAGGCGAAGGAGCTTCCCATCATCCTCAAGACGGACGTGGAGGGGACGAGGGAGGTCATCGAGTCCACGCTGGAGAAGGTCTCCGCCAAGAAGGCCCGCGTGAAGATAGTGCACAGCGCGTGCGGCGGGGTGAACGTGGCGGACGTGCAGCTCGCGGACGCCTCCGAGGCCATCATAATCTGCTTCGGTGTGGTGGCCGAGCCCAAGGCCCGCACGCTGGCCGAGCAGCTCAAGGTGGAGATACGCACCTACAACGTCATATACGACCTGATAGACGACGTGAAGAACGCCCTCCAGGGCCTGCTGGAGCCCATAAAGAACGAGGTGGTTACGGGCAGGGCGGAGATAAAGAAGGTGTTCAAGGTCTCGAAGGTCGGCACCGTCGCGGGCTGCATAGTGCGCGAGGGGACGATAAGCCGGTCGGACAAGGCGAAGCTCGTCCGCAACTCGGTGGTGGTTTACAACGGCGCGATAGAGAGCCTCAAGCGGCTGAAGGACGACGTGAAGGAAGTGAAGGAAGGCTTCGAGTGCGGCATAAAGCTCGCCGGTTTCGACGACATCAAGGAAGGCGACCAGATAGAGACCTATCGCATAGAGCTCGTGTACCCGTCGCTCGACGAGGAGTGATGCCGTGTTCGTCGGCGTGTTGTGGTTCGAGGGCATAGTGCCGGGATGCCGCAGCCTGAAGCAGAAGCGGCAGGTGGTGCGCTCGTTGCGGGACAGGCTGCGCGGGAAGTTCAACGTGGCCGTCTCGGAGGTGGACTACCAGGACAAGTGGCAGCGCACCGCCATAGGGATAGTCACCGTTTCCGGCGACCACACGCACCTTCAGAGTTCCCTCGACGAGATAGACAGGTACGTGCGGGCGTTTCCCGCCATCTCGGTGTTGACCGTCGAGAGGGAGGTCCTGACATGAAGGAGACCAGGCGCAAGAGGATATCGGTGCTCTACAAGCAGGAAGTCTCCCGCATGATCCACACCGAGCTGAAGGATCCCCGCATCGGCTTCGTCACCGTCACCGACTGCGAGGTGAGCGCCGACCTGAGCATAGCGAAGGTGAAGATATCCGTTCTGGGGGGGGACAAGGAGCTGAAGCTCACCATGCACGGGCTCGAATCGTCGCGGGGGTTCGTCCAGTCGGAGGTGGCCCGGCGGCTGAGGCTCAGGTCCACCCCGCAGCTTCGTTTCGAGTTCGATCCCGGCGTGCAGAAGTCCATCCGCGTGGCCCAGTTGCTCCGGGAGGAGGCGGAAGGCCGCCCGGTGGAGCCGCAGATACCGTTCGCTTCCTCCGTCATTCCCGACGACGAGGAAGAGGGAACGGAGGACTGAACAGCCGCCCGAAAGGGAGGAGACCATGGAGGAGGTCCCCCGTCTCCCCGAGGAAGCCGCCCGCATACACGAGATGATCCGCGAGAGCGGCACCGTCGTAGTCACCACCCACATAAGGATGGACGGGGACGCGGTGGGGAGCGCGCTGGCGCTGAGGGAGGCCCTCCGCGCGGCGGGCAAGGAAGCGCTGCTGGTCAACTCCACCCCCATACCGGAGATATACCGTTTCCTCGCGCCCCTGGGAACGTTCCTGCCGGAACTGCCCCCCGGCAAGCCCATAGACCTGCTCATCAGCGTGGACGCGGCGAACTGCGAGCGGCTGGAGTTCATGGAGAACAGTTGCCGCGACTACCACTTCGCCAACATAGACCACCACGTCTCCAACACCGCCTTCGCGGACGTGAACTGGGTGGACCCCGACGCGCCGTGCGTGGGGGAGATGCTGCTGTGGTTCTTCCTCGCTTACGGCTACGAGATAAACGACCTGGCGCGCGACGCGCTGTACGTCTCGCTTCTCACCGACACCGGCCGGTTTTCCTTCTCCAACACCTCGGTACGGGCCTTCAGGGCGGCGCTGAAGCTGGCGGAGATGGGCGTGGACCCGGGCGCCGTGGCCTCGAAGGTGTACTTCGACAAACCGATAAGGAAGTTGAAGCTGCTCCAGCTCGCCTACTCGCGCCTGAACTTCATCTGCAACGACCGCATAGCCTACGTCTTCCTCGACCACACGGACCTGAAGAAGCTCGGCGTCTCGGAGTACGACACGCAGGAGATAGTGGACATCCCCCGCTCCGCGGCGAGCGCCGAGGTGGCGTTCTTCATGTACGGCAACGCCGACGGCACGACCAGGGTGAGCGTGCGCTCCAAGGGGAACTTCGACAGCCGCAAGTTCGCGGAGCTGTTCGGCGGCGGGGGGCATCCTGGGGCGTCCGGTATCACGATGAAGATGTGCCTGGAGGAGGCCAAGCGCGTCGTGCTCGAACGGGCCTGCTCGCTGCTGTCGGCCGGCGAGTGCAGGATGGACGAGAGATGAAGAAGGACGATTCCTTCCGCAGGAAGGCCCTGTCCTCGATAAAGATGAGGTTCAAGCTCGACGCCGCCTTCGGGGCGGACGGCTACGCCGGATGCGAGCCGCTCGTGCCGCCCGCCTCGGAGGTGCTGAAGCCGCCGGAGAAACCCAAGCCGGCCCCCGCTCCGCCCGCCCCGCCGCTCAAAGCGCGATTGGAAGTGACCATGAGCCTCCTGAAGAAAAGCGACTTCATGGACGAACCCCTGCCGGTGGAGGAACGGGA
>QNBY01000125.1 GCA_003644275.1 Planctomycetota bacterium | reverse complement strand
CTCCAGCTCGGACAGCACCGGCACGAAGGCGGAGGCGAAGGTGCCCTCGCCGAAGAAGCGCCTCAGCAGGTTCGGTATGGTGTAGCAGAAGATGAATATGTCGGACAGCCTGGAGGGGCCCACGAGCGCCGCCCAGACGAGCTCCCGCGCGAAGCCGGTGATGCGGGACAGCATGGTGCCCGCCGCCGCGGAGCCCGCGAGCCTGTGGAGGCTCGCCGCCCCCTTCTTTCCTCCGTTACTGCCGCGCTCTCCGTCCGTTTCCCGCACCCCCCGATTCTACCACCCTGCCCCCCGCGGCACAAGCCGGAGGCGGCCTGGAAGCCGGTCTGCGCCTTGCCCTTTTAGTTGACCGCCGGGAAAATGGTGGATAATTGTCCGTTCCCTCGGACGCACGTCCGAACGGGAATGTCCGCTCGAAAGGCAGGACCGTGTCCACCACCATAGTATTGCCGGACGGCTCCACACTTCAGTTCGATGCGCCGCCCACCGCTCACGAGGCCGCACGCGCCATCGGCGAGGGGCTGGCCCGCGCCGCCGTCGCCGCGAGGATAGACGGCAGGCTCGCGGACCTCTCCGCCCTCGTTCCGGACGGGGCGCGCTTCTCCGTGATTACTCCCTCCGTCCCGGAGGGCGTGGAGATAATGCGCCACTCGTGCGCCCACATAATGGCGGCGGCGGTGCTCTCCCTGTTCCCGGAGGCGGTGTTCGGGATCGGTCCGGCCATAGAGAACGGCTTCTACTACGACTTCGAGCTCCCGCGCCCCCTCTCGCCGGACGACCTGCCCGCCATAGAGAAGGCCATGCGGGAGATAGTGTCGAAGAAGCTCCCGTTCGAGCGCTCGGAGATGAGCCGCGGCGAGGCGTTGGAGCTCTTCCGCTCCCTCGGCCAGTACCTCAAGGTGGAGCTGCTGGAGGAGATGGAGGAGGAGACGGTGACGGTGTACCGCTGCGGCGATTTCATCGACCTCTGCCGCGGACCGCACATTCCCCATACCGGACGCGCTCCGGCCTTCGCGCTGTCCTCCATAGCGGGGGCCTACTGGCGGGGCGACGTGCGGAACAGGATGCTGCAGCGGATATACGGCTTCGCCTTCCCCGACAAGAAGGCCCTCAAGGCCCACCTGAGGATGCTCGAGGAGGCGAAGAAGCGCGACCACAGGAAGATAGGCAAGGAAATGGACCTCTTCTCGTTCCACGAGGAGGGTCCGGGCTTCCCCTTCTTCCACCCCCGCGGCACGGCCGTGCTCAACGAGATAACCGCCTACTGGCGCGAGGAGCACCGGAGGGCGGGCTACCGGGAGATAGTGACGCCGACGGTGCTCGACTGCAAGCTCTGGCACCGTTCCGGGCACTACGAGAACTACGCCGACAACATGTACTTCACCAGCGTGGACGAGCGGGAGTTCGCCCTGAAGCCCATGAACTGCCCCGGCGCCATGCTGCTATAGAAGACCCGCGTGCGTTCCTACAAGGAACTGCCGCTCCGCGTCGCGGAGATGGGCAGGGTGCACCGCCACGAGCTCAGCGGCGTGCTCCACGGCCTGTTCCGCGTCCGCGCCTTCTCCATAGACGACGCCCACATCTTCTGCGAGCCCGGCCAGGTGGAGGAGGAGATTCTAGGCGTCATCCGCCTGCTCGAGCGCATATACCGCACCTTCGGCTTCGAGAAGTGGTACGTGGAGCTCTCCACCCGCCCGGAGAAGTTCATAGGCTCCGAGGAGATATGGGACCGCTCCACCGAGATGTTGCACTCGGCGCTCCGCAGGGCGGGCATAGAGTACGACGTGGACGAGGGCGGCGGCGCCTTCTACGGCCCCAAGATAGACTTCAAGGTGTTCGACAGCATCGGCCGCATGTGGCAGTGCGGGACGGTGCAGCTCGACTTCAGCATGCCCGCCCGCTTCGAGCTCGAGTACACGGGCTCGGACGGCAGGCTGCACACGCCCGTGCTCATCCACCGCGCCATACTGGGCTCGCTGGAGCGCTTCTTCGGCATACTCATCGAGGACACCGCGGGCAAGTTCCCGCTGTGGCTCGCGCCGGTCCAGGCGAGGGTGATGACGGTTACGGACGCCTCGAAGGAATACGCGCTCTCCGTGCTCGCGCGGCTGGAGGAAGCGGGCCTGCGCGCCGAGGCGGACGTGCGCAACGAGAAGATAGGCTACAAGATAAGGCGGGCCACGGTCGAGAACGTCCCCTACATGCTGGTGGTGGGCGAGAACGAGCAGGCGTCCGGCACGGCGGCGCTGCGGCACCGCAAGCTGGGCGACCTGGGGCCGAAACCGCTCGACGAGATAGTCGAGGGCTTGAGCGAGGAATACGCGGCGAGAAGCCGAACGTCGTTCTGGAGCGAAGACGCTCCCGCAGGGCAGAACTCGTGAGGTAAGGAGGAAAGACACCATCGCGGCGAAAAGAGATCAAAGGGTGAACGAGGCGATCCGCGTCCGGGAAGTCCGCCTCATCGGCGTCAACGGCGAAAACCACGGGATAGTTCCCACCAGGAAAGCGCTCGAGATAGCCCGCGACGCCGGGCTCGACCTCGTCGAGGTCGCTCCCGACGCCAGGCCCCCTGTCTGCCGGATAATGGATTACGGCAAGTACAAGTACATGCAGAAGAAGCGCGAGCAGGAGGCCAAGAAGAAACTGCACCAGATCGAGGTCAAGGAAGTCAGGGTGAGGCCGAAGATCGAGAGGCACGACCTCGACATCAAGATGAAACGGGCCAGGAACTTCCTCGAAGAGGGCAACAAGGTGCAGTTCACCATGCTTTTCAGGGGCCGCGAGATCACCTTCACCACCAGGGCCAGGGAGATGCTGCTCTCGATAGCGGAGGAACTCTCGGACATATCCCGCATCGAGCGGCACCCCACCTCGGAGGGCCGGAGGATGATCATGGTGCTCGTCCCCCTCAAGACGGGCAACTGAGAGAGACCGAGACGCTCCGCATACTGGAGGAAGATAGAATGGCCAAGGTCAAGAGGAAGACCCACAAGGGTATGGCCAAGAGGTTCAAGCTCACCGGAAGCGGCAAGAAGCTGAAGCGGAAGGCTTCCGGCACGGGCCACCTCATGTCCACGAAGAACGGAAAGAGAGTCCGGCATCTTCGCAAGCCGCGCATCGATACGCTCGATCACGCGGTGGCGAAGAAGATCGCCCGCGCGATCTCCTGACGGGGAACCGGCCCGTCGGGGTATGCCGCCGAACCCGCATCCCTGAGAGGATGAAAGGCAGGTAGAAGAAATGGTAAGGACGAAACACGCCGTAGCCACCCGCAAGCGCAAGAAGCGCCTCATGAAACGCGCCGAGGGTTACTGGGGCGGAAGGCACAGGCTCTACCGGACCGCGCGCGAGACCGTCCTCCGCGCCGACCAGTACGCCTACCGCGATCGCAGGAGGCGGAAACGCGACTTCCGCCGCCTCTGGATAACCAGGCTCTCCGCGGCGCTCCAGCCCCACGGCATCAACTACTCCACCTTCATCCACGGCGTCAACCGCCTCGCCGCCGAGGGAGGGACCGCCTGGAACCGCAAGACGCTCTCGGAGCTCGCCATCCACGACCCCGACGCTTTCGCCGCCGTGGTGGCGAAGGTGAAGGAGATACTCGGCTGATCATGGATCCGCTCGCCAGGGCCAGGGAGCTCTTCGAACGGGCGCGCGGGGAACTCGACGCCGCAACCGACGCCGCATCCTTGGAGAGATGGCGCGTCGCGTTCCTCGCGCGTTCCGGCGAGATCGCAAAAGCGATGGAGCTCATCCGCGAGCTCCCGCCCGAGCTGCGCCGCGACTACGGCCGCCTGATGAACGAGGGCCGGAAGGACCTCGAAAAGCGCTTCAAGCGAAAGAAGGCCGCCTTCTCCGATTCATCGGCGCGCCGCGGCCCACTGTTCGATCCCACCCTGCCCGGAAGGCCGGAGCGCAGGGTGGGCCACATCCATCCCCTCACCTCCACGCTCGACCGCATCGTCTCCATCTTCTCCCGCCTGGGCTTCGGCGTCGCCGAGTTCAGGGAGATAGAGACGGAGTACTACAACTTCGACGCGCTCAACATTCCCTCGGACCACCCGTCGCACGACTCGTTCGACACCTTCTACGTCCGGGACGACATAGTCCTGCGGAGCCACACCTCGCCCGGCCAGATACGCACCATGCTGTCGCGCAAGCCGCCGATAAGGGTGCTCATCCCGGGCCGCTGCTACCGGCCCGACGCGGTGGACGCCACCCACCACTACACCTTCCACCAGTGCGAGGGACTGCTCGTGGACGAGAGCGTGACCTTCTCCGACCTGAAGGGCTGCCTCGCCATCTTCGCCCGCGAGATGTTCGGCCCCGAGACCGACACCCGCTTCCGCCCGTCCTTCTTCCCGTTCACCGAGCCCAGCGCCGAGATGGACATTTCCTGCCCCTTCTGCTCCGGCTCCGGCTGCTCCATCTGCAAGCGGACCGGCTGGATAGAGATACTCGGCTGCGGCATGGTGCATCCCGCCGTGTTCGAGGCGGTGGGCTACGACACCGAGCGCTTCACCGGCTTCGCCTTCGGAATGGGCATAGAGCGCATCGCCATGCTGCGCCACGGCATACCCGACATACGCTACTTCCAGGAAAACAACCTCCGTTTCCTGGAGCAGTTCTGAGCCCGCTTCCTCCCCTTATTTCCCCTTCCTGCGCTTCCCCTTCGCCGCCTTCAGCGTGGTGATGGCCACCTCGTCCAGCTGCGGCCCGTCCTTCATCCAGGCGAGCCCCACCTGGCCTTGCTTCACCTCGGGAAGCGACAGGTTCTCGAACAGCGTCACGCCGTCTATGGAGAGCGAGTACAGGTCCCCCAGCCGCTG
>QNBY01000124.1 GCA_003644275.1 Planctomycetota bacterium | reverse complement strand
GGTCTGCCGCCAGACGGCGAGAGAGGCGGAGAGGCTCGGCGTGCCGTTGTTGCGCGTCGTCTCCGGGCTCGAGGCCGGGGCGCTGGAGAAGGCTTATTTCGCCTTTCGGGCGGGCGACGAGGCGGCGTTGGAGAGGGCGGTGGCCGCGCTCCGAAAGGAGGGCCGCAACGGCTGGGCGTTCCTGGCGGCGCTGGCGTCCGCCGTGAGGGAGGGCAGGCCGGTGTCCGCTTCGCTCGACGCCCTCGAAAAGGTGATGGGGAAGGGCAAGTTCGACAGGGAATGGCTCTCGGCCTTCCGTTACGCCGCGGTGGTGCGCGCGGCCCTGGCCTCCACGAGAGGGGAGAAGGCGGAACTTCTCCCCCTGCTGGACGGGTGCGTGGAGAGGATGGCCGGAGGGGATACCGCAACGGCGGCTCTCGTGTTCGACGCGATGGCCGGGGACGACGGGCGCTTCGCGGCGGAGAGCGCGGCGAGGCTCGCGGAGGCGGCGGAAAAAGGGGAGGGGAAAGACCTGCTGGAAGAAGCGCTCTACGCCAGGCTGTTGATGCTGGAGGGAGCGGACGCGGAGATATCGGAGAAGGCGGCCGAGACGTTTCCCAGGAACGGCGGAATACAACTGCTTGCCGCGAAGGCGCTCTTGAAGGCGGGGAGGGTGAAGGAAGCGCGCGCGAGATTGAAGGAAGCGTTCATCTACGGCGAGGGGCACATACGGGCGGAAGCGGAGAAGATGCTCTCCGAACTGGACGCATCCGGGAAAGAACCTTCAACCGAAGGAGGAAACCAATGAGAGGAATCAGGAAGTCGATGGCCGTCGTTTTGCTGCTTTCCCTGCCCGTGCTGGCCGGTTGCGTCGTCGCGGCCGTGGGAGCCGGGGCGGCGGGAGTGGCCTACGTGAAGGGGAAGGCGACGAAGGTGTATTCGGCGCCCATGGACCTGTGCATAGAGGGCGTGAGGCTCTCGCTGACCGACCTCGGCATGAAGATAGTGAAGGAGAAGGGCGACAAGCTGAGCTACACCTTCGTGTGCAGGACGGGGAAGGTCACCGACGTCGAGGTGAACCTTAAGTCCGTCAACACGAACTCCACCGAGATAACGGTGAGGTTCGGGGTGTTCGGCGACAAGAAGAAGAGCGCGCGGCTTCACGAGGAGTTCGCGAAGCACATCGAAAAGAAGTAGTGAGGCGCGAAGGGGGCGGGCGCGGTTCCGTCCCCCTTCACCGCCGGAGAAGCGAGGAGACGATGAAGGAAGTCCGGGCGTTGATACTCAGGACCGCTGGCACGAACTGCGACCTGGAGACCGAATACGCCTTCGTGCGGGCCGGAGCGACGGCGAAGAGGGTGCACGTGGAGGAGCTGATGGAGGGCTCCGAGCGGCTGGCGGACCACCATATCTTCGTCATTCCCGGTGGGTTTTCCTACGGGGACGACATAGCCGCGGGGCGGGTGCTGGCGAACGAGCTCCGGGCGCGGCTGGGGGACCGGATCGAGGAATTCCTCGAATCGGGCGGGCTGGCGCTGGGGATATGCAACGGCTTCCAGGCGCTGGTGAAGATGGGGTGGCTCCCGCGGCGGGTTTCCTCGCCCGCGGAGCAGTCCTTCTCGCTGGTGGACAACGACAGCGGCCGCTTCGAGGACAGGTGGGTGAGGCTGAAGCTCCGCCCGGGACGGTGCGTGTTCGTGAAGGAGGAGGAGACGATCGAGCTTCCGGTGGCGCACGGGGAGGGGAAGTTCGTGGCGAGGGAGAACGCCCTGATAGACGAGCTTTTCGAGGCGGGACAGGTGGTCTTCAACTACGTGGGGCCGGACGGAGGGGAGGCGGACTACCCGGCGAATCCCAACGGTTCCTACCGAGGCGTTGCGGGGGTGTGCGACGAGACGGGGCGGATACTCGGCATGATGCCGCATCCCGAGCGGTTCGTGTCGCCGTGGTCCCATCCGCGCCACACCAGGGAGGGCCTCAAGCCGGAGGGGGACGGCCTGCGTATATTCAGGAACGCGGTGGAGCACGTGAGGCGGAATGTGCTGTGAGGGCTCCGGCACGCTCTACGTCGCGGCTACGCCGATAGGCAACGCGGGGGACGCCTCGGCCCGCCTGAGGGAGCTCGTGGAGAGGGTGGAGGTCGTCGCCTGCGAGGACACGCGGGTGTTCGGCAAGCTCTGCCGCCTTCTCGGGGTGAAGGCGCGGAGGCTGGTTTCCTGCCACGAACACAACGAACGGGAGAGGGCGGACTACTTCCTCGGCGTCCTGGAGAGGGGAGGGGACGTCCTTCTCGCGAGCAACGCGGGGACGCCGCTGCTGTCGGATCCGGGTTACGTGCTGGTGAGGCGGGCGGTGGAGCGCGGCTTCAAGGTGAGCCCCCTGCCCGGACCGAACGCGGCGGTCGCGGCTCTGAGCTGTTCCGGGCTCAGGGTGGACCGCTTCGCCTTCCTGGGTTTCCCGCCGCGCAAGGAGGGGAAACTCGCGCGTTTCCTGGAGGAGGCGGGTAGGTTCGACGGCACGGTGATAATGTACGAATCTCCCCGCCGCCTGGCGAAACTGGTGCGGAAGGCCGCTGAGGCGCTGGGGGCGAGGCGGGCGGTGGTGGCGAGGGAACTCACGAAAGCGCACGAGGAATTCATACGCGGGACGCTGCCGGAACTTGCGGAAGCGCTTTCCGCGAGGAACCTGAAGGGCGAGTGCTGTCTTCTCGTCGAAAACCGGCCGGATTGATGAGGAGTAAGTGGTATAAGGCCGGGGCCGAAAAAGCCCATTCGATTTTGGATTTCTAAACTATCGCGCGCTGAGGCCGGAAAATAGGGCGATAAGAGGACAAAAGAAGTGTTTCGGGAAGAAGTTTTGCTCTTGTGAAAAAAGCGGTATAACAATATGGGACCGGTGAACGAAGCAGGCGGGACGACCGGTCGGCCCGGCATGGGAGATGCCGGCAACGGATTTGATATCGAGAGAGAAAAGCAACGGAAGGAGAAAAAGATGGCAAGGAAATCTTCGGATCCTGAGTCGCTTCTCAAGAAGCGCGTCTTCACCACGGGAGAAGCGGCGAAACTGCTTCACGTGAGCCAGATGTCGGTCATCAAGTGGTTCAACGAGGGGAAGCTGGAAGGCTATCGCGTTCCCTACTCGAAGGACCGCCGCATCACCCGCGAGAGCCTCGTCAGGTTCGTGCGCGAGAACAACCTTCCCTTCCCGGAGATACTCGCGCTCCAGAAGTCGGTTCTGGTGGTGGACGACGATCCGAGCATGCGCAGCGCGATAGAGGTCATCTTCGAGGACATGCACGACTTCGTGGTGGAACAGGCGTCCACCGGCTACGAGGCGGGCCTGAAGATGGCGCGGCTGGAGCCAGACCTGGTCATCCTCGACATCATGCTGTCCGACATGGACGCCCGGACGCTCGTGAAGAAGATACGCGAGGACGAGCGCCTCAAGCACGCGAAGGTGCTCGGCATATCGGCGTTCTTCAAGGAAGAGGACAAAGAGGAGCTCAAGGAGGCCGGGTTCGACGATTTTCTCCCCAAGCCCTTCACCGCGAAGGACCTGAAGGAAAAAGTCGCTTCACTTCTGCATATCGGCCGATAAGATTCCCCTGTTCTCCGGCAGGGGAACCTGCCCTGTGAACCAGGGAGCCGCCCTTCATTCGAAAAGAAAGGGTAGGGAGCCGATATGCAGGAAATCCTCGAGCCTTACCACCTGTACATCGCCATAGTCATCTTCGTGGCGGTCTATGCCGTAATCGCGACGGAGATCCTCCACAAGACCGCGATAGCGGTCCTGGGGGGAGCGCTGATGCTCGTCCTGGGGGTGATATCGCAGGGAGAAGCCTTCCACGTCGCCAACTTCGAACAAGTGGACGTGGTCCAACTCGAATACCTGGTGGCGCAACCGGGCGAAAAGGAGTTCCCGGACAAACCGCTGGACCAATACGGCCACGTGTATCTCGAAGTGGCCAAGAAGAAGGAAGTCCCCTTCTCGTTCGCGCTCGGCAGGGAGAGCAAGGACGAGTGGGACCTCAAGTTCGTAAAGAAGAGCCCCATAACCCACGCCTATTTCGAGGTGAATCCCTCCAAGCGCGCGAGGCTCGCGGAGGTGGAGGGCTTCATCGACGAGCTCAGGGAGTTTCCCGCCGACGGAGAGGCGACGAAGTGGGTGAAGGGGAAGGTGAAGTCCTTCTGGCGGTTCGACCGGGAGGGCGAGCCGCGCTACGTGCCCACGCACCTCACCTACTACCTCGAACTCGGCGACGGCAGGCGCGTCAAGTTCCAGGTAAACAGGATACTCAGCATCGCCGGCTACCGCCAGATGCTCAACCTGAAGGACGTGAAGGAGACCGGCGAGGCGGTGACGGGCGTGAGCTCGGAAGGCGAGGTGGTGACGCTGGAGCCCCACTTCGTGGAGGTGGTGGACTGGAACGTCATCTTCCTGCTCGCGGGCATGATGATCATAGTGGGCATCATGAAGCGGTCGGGGATATTCCAGTACATCGCCATCCGCTCTGCCCAGGTGGCGAAGGGCAAGCCGCTAGCGATACTGCTCATCATGTCGTTCGTGACGGCGGTGCTGTCCGCCTTCCTGGACAACGTCACCACGGTGGTGCTGACGGCGCCGGTCACGATCACGATAGCGCGCAACCTGAAAATAAGCCCCATTCCGCTGCTGATAGCGCAGATACTCGCCTCCAACATAGGCGGCACGGCGACGCTGATAGGCGATCCGCCGAACATCATGATAGGCTCGGCGACCATCGGGACGGGCCACGAGCTGGGCTTCCTCGAGTTCATCGTGGAGCTCACGCCCGTGGTGGTGGTCATCTTCGCCGTGTTCCTGGGCATGTGCG
>QNBY01000123.1 GCA_003644275.1 Planctomycetota bacterium | reverse complement strand
CGTCCTTGAAACTGAGGGTGCTCAGGTACCACGCTATCTGGTTGCAGTAGTTGGTGTTGGGCTCTTTGCCCTCCTCCACCACCTCGAACGTCCACTTGTTCTCGTCGCGCTTTATGGTGTATTCCTCGCCTCCGGGGCCCTTCACGTGGATGGAGGATATGTCGTCCGCCTTGAAGTCGAACAGGCGGGTCTTTATCCACGCCGCCGGGCGCGGGTTGTATATCCGGGCCGGGTTGCCGTAAACCTCCAACACCCGGTTGTCGCCGACCTTCCTTATGTAGCCCATGGACGACGTGAAGGCTGCCTTCCCCGCTATGTAGTGGCCCACCACCTTGTCCCCGCTGTAGAGCTTCACGGTGACGCCGGTGTCCTCGGTGCAGTTGAAGTCGGCGTGCAGTTCGGGCTTGTCGCTGTATATCTCCGCGTCGTTGTAGCGCCGCAGCGCCTCCAGCAGCTCTTCCATCTTCGCCTTGTCGGCCTTGTAGCCGTATTCCTGCTCCACGGTCCAATCCTCGTCGGAGCGGACCAGCGTCACCTCGTCGGAGCCCTTCTTCATCTCTATCCGGGTGAGCTCGTCCACCGCCAGGTCCGGGAATATCGCCCCCTTCACCTTGTAGCGCGAGGTGTCGGGCTTGGGCTCGAACGCCTTCGAGAGCACGATGAGGACGATGAGAAAGAGCAGGACGGCGGCGAGCCTCACGGTCGTCTTCAGTTCCGACATGATCTCACCTCCCCACCATCTCTTCGTAGCGCCTCTTGCGCATGAACGACCATATCTTGAAACCGGCGGCGAAAGCGAAGAGCAGAAACGGCATCAGCGCTATGTTGAAGGCCCACAGCAAACTCTTCGACTTGTTGAGCTTCTCCTCCAGCACCTTGGGAAGGGAGAGCTTCTTCATCCGTATCCCTATGAGGTCGGAGCCCATCGTGAGGTACTCGAAGAGGTTCTGGAAGAACTTCATGTTCACGCGGGTCTGCCAGAACATGCTCCGGCAGTCGTCCGAGGCGAAGAAGGCGTTTCCCACCACCACGAGGTAGCCCTTCTTCTCTTCCTTCGCGGCGGCGTTCTCCTCCTTGCTTTCTTCCTCGCCTTCCTTCTTTCCGTTGGAGGCGGCGGGTTCCTTCTTCGTCTCTTTCTTCGCTCCGGCGGGGGGAGCCGGCGTGGGCTTGTCCTTGTAGGCCGACTCGAACGGCCCGGGCACGAGCACGGCCAGCACGCGCTCCTTCTTGTCCCCAATCGGACGGAGCCGCGCCGGGTCTATGGTGAAGGTGGAGGTCTGGATGGTGCTCTGCGGCGAGGACACCGCCAGGTATTGCACGTCCTTGCGGTCCTTCAGCTTGCCCTCGAGCGTGATGGAGCTCGTCCAGGGCAAATACAGCACCTCGAGCCCGTTCGTTATCGGAGACGGGTACTTGGAGAACGCCACCTTGTCCACCGCCACCAGCGGCGGGTACTGCGCCTGGATTATCTGCCCGCCGTAGTTGTAGCGGATTATGCCCCGCTTCAGGAAGTCGCACACCATGTCCTTGTTCACCTTCACGCCGTAGCTCGCCACGAGCTCGTCCAGGTTGGAGTTCACCCTCACGAGCCTGTCCCTGCTTTCGGGGAACTTCACCTGCTCCACGAAGGCCACCACGTTGCCCCCGTTGGTCAGGTAGCGGTCTATCTGGTACTTCGCCCACTCGGAGAGCTTCTCGTTCGGCCCGGCGATGAACAGCACGTCGGCGTCTTCCGGTATCTCCTCGCCCTTGTCGAGGTCCACCTTGGCGAAGTTGAAGGTCTTGAGAAGCTCCTTGTAGAGGGTGGAGTAGGCCTCGTTCAGATCGTAGGTCTTCGCGCTGGTCACGTAGGCTATCTTGGGCGTGCGCTCCCTTATGAGCTTGTATACGGCCCTCGCCGCGGCCAGCTCGAGGCTCCCCACCTGGTAGAGGTTGCGGATTATCTCCTTGCGGTTCCGGTAGAAGAAGGCGGCGGAGAAATATATGTTCTTGTACTCCAGCCGTTCCTTCTTGCGTATCTGCGCCCTCAGCTCGAGTATGCCCATCTGGTTCAGATCGGCCTTCAGCTTGTCGTCGTCGGCCGGGTCTATGAATCGCAGGTTCACGTTCCTGCCGCCCACCGCGGCGAACTCCTCGAAGGTGTCCCTTATCTCGCGTGCGGCGGCGGTGAACTCCGGCGGCAGGTCCTTGGACATGTACACCTTTATGTGCAGAACGTCCCCCAGCGACCGCAGCATCTTCACCGTGCCGTCGGAGAGGGTGTAGGCCCGGTTGGCGGTCAGGTCCAGCCTCTTGTAGTGCATCTCCGCGAGCACCACCACCGAGACCAGGATTCCCGCGAACAGAAGCAGGTTCACGAGGGCGATCGTCCGTATCGAAAGGCTTCTCAGGTTCATCGCGCCACCTCCCCTACCACTTCCTGGCCGTGAGGGACATAGTCGAAAGATAGAGGAAGAACCCTATCAGGCAGAGGAAGTACACCACGTCCCGCGTGTCCACCACTCCACGCCCCATGGCCGTGAAGTGGTATCCGAGGCTCGCCTTCATCATGAACCACGACAGCCATTCCGGAAAGTACGAGCTCACGAAGGGCTCGCCCATAACGAATATGAAAAACGATATGCCCAGCCCAACTATGAAGGCCAACACCTGGTCCTTCACTATGCTCGAGGCGAAGAGCCCTATCGAGATGAAGGAACATCCCAGGAAGAACGCCCCGAAGTAGCCCGACCAGAACGGCCCCGGGTCCGTCGCCCCCAGGTAGATGGCCGTCGCGGGCATCGGCCAGGTGCAGAACAGCGTGAAGAGCAGGAAGACGGCCGCCGCGGCGAACTTGCCCAGCACCACCTCCCAGTCCCTTATGGGCAGGGTCAGTAGTATCTCCAGCGAGCCCAGTTTCTTCTCCTCGGCTATCAGCCGCATCGCCACGGCCGGCCCGAAGAAGAGGAACACGAAGGGAAGCACCTTGAAGAACGAACGCATGTCCGCTATGTTCGTCTCCAGAAGCCCGTTGAAGAAGAAGAACCCCATGAAGACCAGGAAGGCGGCCACCACTATGTAGCCCATCCACGAGCTGAAGTAGTTGGCTATCTCGCGCTTGAAGACGGCCTTGAACCCCTTCATCAGGCCACCTCCTTCCTTTCCTCCGCCTCCGGCTCGGTGAGGATGCGGAAGACGTCCTCGAGGGTGGTCTTCTTGTAGCTCAGCTCGGCGAGCGTCCAGCCGTTCTCCCTCGCCAGGCGGAACAGCAGCTCTCCCCCCTCCCTCCCGGAGAGCTCGGGGGTGACCTCGAAGATGTGGTAGCCGTCCTCGCTCTTGCCCTCGAAGCGGTACTCCTTCACGCCGGATTCGTGTTCGAAGGCGCTCTCCACCATCTGCCTGTCGGCCTTCATCAACATGCGGAAGCACGCCTTCTTCCCGTACTTCCGTATGAGATGATCCGGAGTGCCGTCGCCCACTATCCGCCCCAGGTTGATTATCACCAGCCTGTCGCACGTGGCCTCCGCTTCCGGCAGGATGTGGGTGGAGAGGATGACCGTCTTGGTCTTCCCTATCTCCCTTATGAGCTCGCGGATCTCGATCCGCTGCAGGGGGTCCAGCCCGGTGGTGGGCTCGTCGAGGATGAGTATGGGCGGGTCGTGCACCAGCGCCTGGGCGAGGCACAGGCGCTGCCGGTATCCCTTGGAGAGTTCGGACACCTCCTTGTAGAGCACCTTCCGCAGTCCCGTGGCCTCTATGGCGAAGTCCAGCCTCTTCTTGAGCTCGTCCTTCGGGATGCCCCTCGCCGCCGCTATGAACTTCAGGTAGGATATGGCGGACATCTCGGGATAGAGCGGGGTGCTTTCGGGCAGGTAGCCGATGAGGCGGCGCACCTCCAGCGATTCCTTCATTATGTCGTGGCCGTCTATCAGCGCCGTGCCCGACGTGGGGGGAAGGTAGCAGGTGAGTATCTTCATCGTGGTGGTCTTCCCCGCCCCGTTCGGCCCGAGAAAGCCTATGATCTCCCCCTTGTCCACGTTGAAGCTCACGTCGTCTATGGCGTAGAGGGAACGGTAGCGTTTCGTGAGACCCTTGACCTCAATCATGTCCGGCTCCTCGGTGTCTCTTGTGCTTTCGCATCGTGCGGGCGAGCGGGCGCGCGAACCTCTCCGACAGGGAACGGCGGACCGCCTGCGCTCCGCATGCTTTGGCCTGCCGCGCGAGACAGGCCCTCGGTTCCGATCCGTACCGCGTTTCCATTAGGCGGAAGAAGACCGGCGAACCGAGAAACGTCCGGCGCGCCGGTTCGAGACGGTTGCGGAGCGCGCGCAGGCCGTCTTCCGCTCCGCTCCCGTCCGGCGATGCGCCCAGGCGGGTGAAGAACAATGATAGCGCCGTTTCCGCCCGTTCAAGGGGGGCCTCCGGCCCCTCCGCCGCCACCACCAGCGCCGGATTGTCCCGCCCCGCCGCGAGGAATATCTCGAAATCGTACAGCCCTTCCTCCCTCAACAGACGAGCGACCGGCCCCGCGAGGCCTCCGCCCGCTCCCAGCGCGCAGCACGCGGCGAGGAAGGGCGCGAGCTCCGGCGAATCCCATCCCGGCCCCCTGAAGGCGAAGGCGAAGCCCCCCTGCCCTTTCCTGCCCCCCGTTTCGAGGAAGAACGCCGCGGGCCCGTCCGCCTCCAGCGCCGCCCTCTTCTTCGTTCTCTTCCTTCCCGCGGCCGTTGCGGCTGCCGCACCGAAGCGGCGGGCCAGGCTCCGCGCGACCGCTTCTTCGGCCGCGTCGGTCTCCACGGCGACCCGGCACCGAGCGGCGGAAAAACGGCGCGACAACAAACGCGCCCGCTCGAAGGAAGGCGTCCT
>QNBY01000122.1 GCA_003644275.1 Planctomycetota bacterium | reverse complement strand
CTTTCCGGCCGTCCAGCGCCCGGGGCAGGGGAAGCGCGCGAGCAGGGAGCGGGCGTCCTCGTAAACGGCCCGGACATGCGGCGTCTCGTTCGCGTGGCGCGTCCTCTCGCGCCTCAGCATCCCCGCGAAGACGCGCTCGCCCTCGATTTTCACCTCGAGGCCCTCGGGCGCGGGCGGGCTCTCGCCGCCGTCGTAGGGCAGCTCCACCACCGCGCGGGACGGATCGGAACCCAGCGCGAGCTCCAGCGACACCAGCTGCGCGTCCTCCCACCCGGCGTCCGTGAACTCCAGCACCGGCTCCTTCATCGCCTCCTCCTCTTCCCGGCGGCGAGCTTCTCCATCGCTCCCCTCATCATCGCCACGCCCTCCAGCGCCGCCGCGAGCTCGCGCAGCGCCGTCTCGAGGCCGCTTCTGCGGGCCGCGGGCCCCTCGCCGAACGGGTCCCTGCCGCGGGGCGGAGCGGCGGGCGGCGGGACGGGGAAGCGCTCGGCGGCGGCGGACCGCACGGCGGGAACCGGCGCTTCCGCCGGAACCGACGGCGTGCCGCCTGCCCTCACCGCCTCGAAGACGGGCGACCTCGCCGCCCTCACGACCGCCGGAAGGGGCGCGGGCCTCGATGTCTCCCTCCGCCTCTCCGGCGTTCCGAGGAAGCGGACGGGCCTCCCGGCGACGGGCCGGGCGATGCGGGCGAACGGCGCTCTGCCGCTCTCCTTCCTCTCCGGCGCGGGCCGGGCCTCCTCCCTCGCGGCTCCGGCGGGCGGCCGGGAAGGCGGCGGCAGGGGAGAGAGGACCGCGTCGGGCTTCGGTATGGCGAACTCCGAGCGCCTCATTCGTCGCCCTCCGTGAGCTGGAGAAACTCCATCTCCGCCTCCTGGCGGAAGCCGTCCGATCCGCCCCTCACCGGCCCGAAGGCGAGGCTCTCGGGCAGCAGCAGCACGTCCGCGAAACTCTCGCCGGACACGTTCAGCACGTCGCGCGTCCCCGAAAGCGAGCGCAGCAGCGCCCGCCTCTCCGCCAGCGCCTCGAGGGTGGCGCCCTTCAGCAGGCAGGCCGCCCGCCAGCCGCGGCCCGCGAAGCCGGTGTCCGTCGCCAGGACGCCGCTCACGAACGGGAAGCGCCTCAGAAGCGTGCGCCTGCGCTCCCCCGTCTCCTCCACGTGCGCCGCCTCGTCGGGAAGGAACGGCCCGAACCTGAACGCCAGCGGAGCGCTCACGCCCCACCTCCCCGGAACGCTTCGAGCCAGCTCTCCGCCGCGCCCTCGGGATCCGGTTCGCCGTCGAACACCTCCTCCGGCGCGGGCAGCCGCCCCAGCGCCGCGAGCACGCGGGAGAGAAGCCTCGCCTCCCCCCAGTCCGCGGGGGGACAGCCGTTCGCCGCGCACACCGCCCAGTAGTACTTGTGGAGCATCACGTGGGTCATATCTCCTCCTCCGCCTCGCCCCTCAGCGCCGCTATCACCGCGCGGGCGCTCTCCAGGTCGAGCCTCTCCGCCAGTTTCTCCCTCTCCATGCCGGGATAGTTCAGCCTCAGCGCGTCGAGGCAGACGTCGAGCATGAGGTCCAGCAGCGCCTCGTTGCCGCCCTCGCACGCCGCCAGCGCGTCCAGCTTGCGCGCGAGCTCGTAGCCCGCCGGGCTGAACGGTATGGTGCGCACCCGTACCGTGCTTCCGTCCGCGAGCCTCACCGGTGTTCCCCTGAGGACGCCGTGTTCATCCATCGCTCTTCCTCCTGAATCCCACGCGCACGCCGCGCTCCGGCGGGCCGAAGACGTAGATCGCCTCGCCGTCCTCTCCCACGAGGCGGGCGTCCGCCTCCGGGGTGACCAGCCAGCCGCCCGGCACGGCGCGCACGAACGGTTTGCGGGCGGCGAGCAGCCCCGACCGCCTCGCCCGCCTCAGGGCCTCCAGCGGCCCCGTCCGCGCGTCGAACAGCAGCGCGTCGGCGAATTCCCGCTTCATCGCCTCCCTCACGCCACCGACACCGGCGCGGTCAGGCCGTCCGGCGAGCGCACCACGAAGCGCAGCGTGCCCGTCGCGAGCTGGCCGTGTCTCGACTCCAGCCGCTTCTCCACCAGCACCGCCGCGGGCGCGGAGAAGGTGATGGGCTCGTCGCCCGGGCGCGCTCCGTCTATCGTGAAGCGGAGCTCCGCTTCCTTCCCGCTCTCCGTCTCGCCTATCTGCTGCGCGATGTTGTCGCCCTCCAGCACTATCTCCGTGCCGACGCGCGCCAGCGCCACCACGCTCTCGAAGCGGTCGCCGTCCGACGCGTCGCGTATCACCTCGCCGCGCTGCCGCAGGTGCACCGCCTTCACGCCGTTGATGGACAGCGAACCCCAGGTGACGGACTTCGGGTTCATCACAGGTTTCGCGTTCATTCCTCGATCCTCCTTCTCAGATGAGCGCCGCCGCCGGTCTCACCAGCGCCCGGCACCTTATCCGCAGCCTCGGCGGGCGGGCGAACCGGCCGCTCCGGCCGCGCGAAAGCCTCGTCTCCAGCTCCATCGGCCCGGCCGCTCCCGGCGGAGCGCCCCGCGCCAGCGCCCCCGAGAGTGCCCTCACGAACCGCGCCGCGAGCCTCGCCGCGTCCCGGGGACCGCCCGGCGGTCGGACCTCGAACTCCAGCTCCGCCGTCCATACCGCCCCGGCGGCCTCCTCCCTGCGGAACGCCTCCGCCCCGGCCAGCACGAGCGGGCGGGCGAGGGCGGCGAACCCCCGCGCCTCGAAGCCCTTCTCCGCGACGGGGGCGAGCTCGTCGTCCCCCTCGCAGCATTCCCGCATCCAGGCCAGTAGGTGGGAGAGCCAGTCCGCTCCCTCGTAGTCCGCCGCCACCAGCGAGGCGGGCGCGGAGGAACGCGGCAGGTCACAGGGAGTCTCGGCTCCCCTGCCGGAGGACGCCGAGCCGGAGGCGGGAAGCGCCGCCGCCGCGAAGTCCCCCGCGGGAAGCGAGGCCGAGAGCATCGCCCAGACCGGGCTCCATCCCTCGTCCCAGGCCGTCTCCCGCGCGCCCCGGCTGCTCACGGCCGAGCGGCGGGCCCTCATCGCGGCCCCGCGCGCGTCGCGGGTCCTCACCCTCGCCGGGCCTTCCGCGCCCGCCGAGGCCGCCCCCCTCTCCGAGAGGCAGCCCGGAAGCGCCGGGCAGCTTCCGCCCCGCTCGCTTTCCGCGGCGGCGAGACCGGCCGACCGCGCGGCCCTCTCCACGCCCGCCGCCCCCCGGCAATGCAGGCGGCCTTCCCGCCCGCTCAGGGCTCCGGCGGAACAGGTGAGCGAGCAGGCGCACGCGCTCAGGGCCGAGCCCGAGGCCCGGCAGGAAACGTCCCTCTCCGACGCCGCGGGCGCGCTCGCCCGTCCGTGGGCCTCCCTGGCGGATTCCGCCGCCCCGCAGCCCGCGGCCGCGCCGCCCGCCTCCGACGCGGCGGGGGCCGAGAGCCGCGCCTCTCTGGCGTCCCCCGGCCTCACGTCCAGCCGCGCGGATACGGCGGAGAGCCCGCCCGTCCTCAGGGAGCACCACCGCGCCGAGGCCGATCCGCTGCAGGGAAGCAGGCAGTTGCGCTGGTTGTCCACCGGGGCGGACAGCCGCGCGGCGCGCGCGCTCTCGAACACCGTCCGCGTGAAGGAATCCCTCGCCGCGTCCGTCCGCGCGGGGGCCGAGTCCAGGTCGCTGAAGTCCGTCCGGTAGGCATCCTCCACCTTCAGGTTGTCCAGCTCCCCCTCGAACGGCTTCCATTCCGGCAGGCGGCGGGAGCCGGCCTCCACCGCGCCCAGCACCAGCCTGTCGGGGATGAACTCCGCTCCCTGCGCCTGCTCCGCGCGCACCTCGTCGTAGATGGCCAGCCGCCGCTTCTTCCCGTCCCAGGTGAGGCATATCTTTATCGCCTCGCCCGGCGTCACGGTGCGCGGCGAGCCCTCCAGCGCCTCGCCCACGCCCGCCTCGGAGAACCCGAAGCGCTGCGCGTCGGCGTCGTAGAAGACGATGATGTGCGAGCCCTCGTCGTTGTACAGCGAGAACACCGCCATGCGGCCGGTGAATCCGCCGCTGTTGTCGAAGTGCGGCACCGCCCACAGCGAGATGGAGCCCGCCCGGTTGGAGACGAGCTCCTCCTCCCCCTCCCGGGTGGGGAACCGCACGTAGCCGTTGTCGCAGAACACGCCGTAGCCGAAGTGCGCGTCCCCGAACGAGGGGTTGTCCACCACCTCCCCCGCCGGGCCGACGACCGGCGAGCGCACCGCTTCTTCGTTGTCGAGTGTGGAGAATATCTTGTAGGCCACTTCTCTCCTCCCGGGCGGTTCAGCGGACGCCCGGCGCCGCGGTTGCGGGGGGCATCGAGGCGGCGGGACGCCGCTCGACGCTCAGTCCCCCGTCCGGCATCCCCCAGACGAGCACCGCCTCGTCCCCGGCGAGGAAGCCCACCGCGTAGGCGAGCTCCGCCTCGCCGGAGGACGGGAAGGCGCACCGCGCGCGCTTCAGGTGGAAGTAGAGCGGAGAGGGGGGCATCTCCACCCGCGCTCCCCGCGGTCCCCCCTCCAGGACGAGCCTCCTCACGAAGCCGCCCCGGCGCTCCAGTTCCTCCTTCATCGCGGGCCACTCGCTCCTCGCGCCGCCCGGGTCCGCCGCGGTGCGGCCGTCGTCCAGCAGCGCCCTGTACCGCCAGCGTCTCTCCGCCGTCGTCGCGGGCATCAGATGTACTCCGTCTCTATGGCGAACGCGAAGGCGCTCTTCACGCCGGAGCTCGTGGGCATCACCGACACCGCTATGTACCAGGAATGGCTGGTCGCCGCCGCCTGGTCCGCGAGCGCCAGCGCCGTGCCGGAGCCGCTCGTCTGCGTCCACGAGCTGTCGCCTATCTCCGCCGCCTGG
>QNBY01000121.1 GCA_003644275.1 Planctomycetota bacterium | reverse complement strand
TGCTCGTCGCCCTTCCGTGCCGCGCCGAAGACAAGGGATCCCCCGCCGGCCCCCCCGCCCTCGAGATGGTGAAAGGCCCCGACAAACCCACGGGCCGCTACGCCGGGCTGCCGGGCGTGGTGGAGCTCTTCAGGCTCGCGGCCCAGGAAGCGGAGAAGAGCTTCGAGGAGATGAAGACCGCCTACCGCGGCTACATCGAAAAATACGATGACCAGCCGGTGGCCGTGTACTACCTCGCCGCCCTGCTGTTGAGGCACGGCGAGAAGGACGAGGCCCTGAAACTGGTGAAAGAGGCCGACCGCATCAATCCGGGCTGAGGCAGCGCCGCGTGCGACCGGGGTCTGGTCGCACTCCCGCGCACGCTCGAGGTGGTGGCCGAACTGCTGAAGATAGCGCCCGACAACCCGAAGCTCAACCTCTACGTGGTGAACGTCTATCTCGCCTACGGTTATCCCGACCTCGCCTTCGAGTACTACGAGAAGCGCCGCGATTTGCTCAAAGGTAGGGCCGTGTCCGCCCTCTCCACCATGCTGAACGACGCCCTCGAGAGGGGGGACGAAAAGCGGGCGCTCTTCCTGCTGGGCGAGATCGAGGCCCACTTCAAGCGCCCCGGCCACATGCCTTACGAGACGTCCTCCCTCCAGTTCTACCGGATCCGCTACCTGCGCTACCTCATCAAGAATGGCCGCAACGGGGAGGCTGCGAAGCGCGCCTCTTCCTGGCTCGAGGACTTCCTGCGCGACGTGGAGAAGGAAAGGGACAATCCCTTCTGGAAGAACAAGCGCTATTCCGAAGAGCAGCGCAAGCGCATGAAGCGTTACTACTTCGACCTGTCCTTCCCCTACGCCGCCCTGCAGTTGCTGGAGCTCCGCAACACCGCGCTCGCGGCCGCCGGAGGCGACGAGGATCTCTACGCCCCCCTCTTCGAGCGCATGAAGCCCATCCTCGCCATGCTCGACGATGATAACTACGGCGTCACGGCCCTCTACTACCTCTTCCGCGCCTACAACTCCCTCGCCGCCGTCGCCAAGGCCAAGGGGGACAAGGAAAAGGAAGCCGCCTTCAGGAAGAAGGGCAGGGAGTACTACGACCGCTACCGCAAGATAATCGAGGAAAACCGGAAGAAGCGCGAAGAGGCGGCCAAGAAGGCCGCCGCGAAGAAGAAGGAAAGCGGCGCGAAAGAAGACGAGAAGAGTTCGGCGAAGTAACCTCCTTCTCGCCGAAACGACGACCGGCGGGCCGCCCTCCGAAGCGGCCCGCCACTTTTTCCCGCCCCGCCGGAAAGCCGGTATCATGCCCCCGATGGCGGAAGACGCACGGTTGCGCTTCATAGAATCCCCCGCTCCTCCCGCGGGCGAGTCCCCGCCGGTGTTCGAACTCGCGCTGGAGGAAGCGCTGTTCCGCTTCTTCGAGCGGGAGGGCGGCCCCCCGGCCCTGCGGCTCTGGCGGCCCCGCTCGCTCTGCGTGGTGCTCGGCACGGGCCGTCCGGCGGCGCGGGACGTGAAACTTTCCCTCTGCCGCGAGGAGGACGTGCCCGTCCTGCGGCGCTTCTCCGGCGGCGGGACGGTCGTCCACTCGCCGGGCCAGTTGTGCTTTTCCTTCTTCCTGCCCTTCGCGCTCCATCCCTCCCTGCGCACGGTGGAGGGCTCGTACCGCTTCGTCTTCTCCCTCGTGGAGAGGGCGCTCTCCGCCCTCGGGGTGGAGGGCCTCGCCTTCCGCGAGCCCTGCGATTTCGCGCTGGACGACCGCAAGGTGTCGGGCAACGCCCAGCGGCGGGGAAGGCGTTTCCTGCTCCACCACGGCACCCTGCTCGTGGACTGCGACCCCGCCCCCCTCGGCCGCTTCCTGAACGAGCCCGACGAGGCCCCCGCCTACCGCCGCGGCCGCTCGCACCGCGATTTCCTCACGACATTGAAAAATCGGGGGTATAATACGAGTGTGGAGGAAACGGCGTCCGCCTTCCGCCGCGCCTTGTGCGGGGCCGGAACGCCGTTCGAGATACCCGATTGCGTCGTGCAGGAAGCCTTTGGGCTCGCGAGGGAAAAGTACGCCCTCGACGCCTGGACTTTCAGGCGGTAGTCCCGAACGAAAGGAGCAAACGATGGAGTTCTCCCCCCTGTGGATCGTGGCCGCGGTGGCGGTCATCTTCGTCCTCTGGTTCTTCGGCACCTACAACGTGCTGGTGCGCCTCAAGAACCAGGTGAAGAACGCCTGGGCGCAGATAGACGTCCAGCTCAAGCGCCGCCACGACCTCATTCCCAACCTCGTCGAGGCCTGCAAGGGCTACATGAAGTTCGAGCAGGAAACCCTCAACAAGGTCATCGAGGCCCGCAGCAAGGCGATGAGCGCCCAGAGCGTGAAGGACGCCGCCCAGGCCGAGAACATGCTGACGGGCGCGCTCAAGAGCCTCTTCGCCCTGGTCGAGAACTATCCCGACCTCAAGGCCAACACGAACGTCATGCAGCTCATGGAGGAGCTTTCCTCCACGGAGAACAAGATAAGTTTCGCCCGCCAGTTCTACAACGACGCCGTCATGCGCTACAACACCAAGATACAGCAGATACCCGCCAACGTCGTCGCGGGCATCGGCAAGTTCACCGCCGAGGATTTCTTCGAGATAGAGGAACCCTCCGAGCGCGAGGTCCCCAAGGTGGATCTCTCCTTCTGACGGCGTGACGGCCCGCTGACATGAACACCCGGTCCTTCCACGACGAGATAAGGCGCAACAAGCGCACCTCGATCCTCTTCGTGGCGCTCGTCGCCGTGGTGCTCGCCGGGCTCGGCTGGAGCATCGGCCTCTACCTCGGCGATCCCCGCGTGGGCGTGGGCATAGCGCTGTTGTTCGCCGCCATACAGGTGCTCGTGCTGCTCACCATGGGCGACAGCATCGCCCTGCTCGCCGCGGGCGCCAAGGAGGTGAGCCACGCCGACGAGCCCGTCTTGTACAACGTGGTGGAGGAAATGTCCATCGCGGCGGGCATCCCCATGCCGCGGGTGTTCGTCATAGAGACGGACTCCATGAACGCCTTCGCCACCGGCATGTCCCCTCAGAGGGCCGCGGTGGCGGTTACCCGCGGCCTGATGCGCCGCCTGAACCGCGACGAGCTCCAGGGCGTCATCGCGCACGAGATGTCCCACATACGCTTCTACGACATACGCCTCTCCATCGTGGTGGCGGTGATGGTGGGGGCGATAGTGATGTTGAGCGACATGTTCCTGCGCTGGGCGTTCTGGTTCGGCGGCCGAGGCTCCAGCCGCGACCGCGGCCAGGGCCAGGCCATCATAATGGTCGTCGCCATAGTGTTCGCCATACTCGCCCCCATCTTCGCGATGCTGTTGCAGTTCGCCGTCTCCCGCAAGCGCGAGTACCTCGCGGACGCTGGGGCGGCCGAGCTGACGCGCTATCCCGCCGGGCTCGCCTCCGCGCTGCGCAAACTCGCCTATTCCAACAGGCCGTTCAAGGAAGCGGGCAAGGCGTTCTCGCACCTCTACATAGTCAACCCCCTCAAGCCCGCCACAAAACTCAGCAGCGCCTTCGCCACCCACCCGCCCATAGAGGAACGCATAAAGAGGCTCGAGCAGATGGCCCTCATCTACTCCGCCCCCGGCGAAGAGGGGAACGGGAGCGGCCCCGCCGCGTCTCAAGGTCGGAGGAAAGGATGAAGGCCCGCCAAGGCTTCACCATAATCGAGATAATCATCGCCCTCGCGGTCTTCCTCATCGGCTCCGTGGGGGTGATGTCCCTGCTCGGCATCGCCGCTTCCTCCCATCAGCGGGCGATAGCGCTCGCCACCGCCGCCAGGCTGGCGGAGGACATTTTCACCGAGCTCCAGTCCCGTATGGTGATAGACGACGGCACGAACAACGGCCTGCTGTCCGAGGACAAGCTCGTGCCGGACGACATACCCGCCGGCGAGGAAGTCTTCGCCGATTCCACCCTCTACCCCGGCTTCCAGTACAAGGTCATCTTCCACGACATAAACCCCCAGGCCGGTGTGGAGGGCGCCGAGCCCGAGGTGCTCGCCGTGCTGTACGTCAGGTGGCCCAGCGACGGCAACGATTTCCGCGTGGGCGAGAGGGGGGACGACGAGCCTCCCAACAACTACGAGGGCAGGGTGTTCTATTCCGTCCTGCTGCGCAAACCCTGGTAGCGCGGAAAGTTCCTTGCCTCAAAGGGATAGACTTCTATAATCCCTCTCCGTAAGACCGGCCGGAGAGGGCGTTTTTTCTCCATCGCCGCTCAACAGCGAAGGGGTCTGCCTGTGGCGTCATGTTGCTTTATCGAACTCGCCTCCGGAGTAGTCAGGGCCGGATGCGTCGAGGGTTACGGAAAGAAGGCGAGGCTGTCCTCCTACTACGAGGAACGCTTCACCGCCTCCGAGGACGATCTCCCGCGCGTGCTGAACCCGCTCTTCGAGAGCGTGGCCTCCCGCGCGAAGCTCGCGGGCCAGCATCTCGTCCTGGCCCTTTCCTCCCGCTACCTGCTCTTCCGGGAGGTCTCCTTCCCCTTCTCCGACCGCAAGAGGATATCCCGCACGCTCCCCTTCCAGCTCGAGGAAAAACTCCCCGTCCCCATAGACGAGGTGGTGATAGACGCCTACGAGGTCTCCCGCGAGGGCGAGGGCTCCGTCTGGTTCGCCTGCTGCGTCCGAAAACGCCTCCTCAAGGCCCTGCTGGAGGCCTGCGAGGTGAACGGCATGGACCCGGCGGTGGTGGCTCCCTCCTACGCGGGTTTCCCCCACGTGCTGCCCGCCGCCTCCCGCAGGCTCGTGCTCGACCTGGGCGCCGAGACCACCGACCTGTTCCTGCTGGACGACGGGAGGATACCCTTCTTCCGCTCCCTCCGCTTCGCCGG
>QNBY01000120.1 GCA_003644275.1 Planctomycetota bacterium | reverse complement strand
GGCGGGTAAGCGTGTCCTGGTGAGGGTGGACTTCAACGTCCCGCTGGACGAGCGGCGGGAGATAACGGACGACACGCGGATAAGGGCGGCGCTTCCGACGATAAGGCACCTGCTGGAGAGCGGGGCGTCGGTGGTGTTGATGTCCCACCTCGGGCGGCCGAAGGGGAAGCGGGTGGAGAAGTACTCGCTGGCCCCGGTGTCGGCGGCGCTGTCGCGCCTGCTGGCCCGTCCGGTGAAGACGGCGCCGGACTGCGTGGGCGAGGAGACGGAGCGCATGTGCGCCGGGCTCGCGCCGGGTGAGGTGATCCTGCTGGAGAACCTGCGCTTCCACCCGGGCGAGGAGGCGAACGATCCGGAGTTCGCGGCGGCGCTGGCGTCGCTGGGCGAGCTGTACGTGAACGACGCCTTCGGGACCTGCCACCGGGCGCACGCCTCGGTGGCGGGAGTGCCGAAGCACCTCACGGCGGCGATGGGCTTCCTCGTGGAGAAGGAGCTGAAATACTTCGGCAAGGCGCTGACGAACCCGCGCAGGCCGTTCGTGGCGATAACGGGCGGCGCGAAGGTGAAGGACAAGCTGCCGGTGCTGGCGAACCTGCTGGACAAGGTGGACGCCTTCCTCGTGGGCGGGGGCATGTGCTACACCTTCCTGAAGGCGCGCGGCGAGGAGATAGGCTTGAGCAAGCTGGACACCGAGCACCTGGATCTCGCGCGGGAGACGATGGAGAAGGCGGCGGCGGCCGGAGTGAGCTTCCACCTGCCGTTCGACCACGTGGCGGCCAAGGCGTTCTCGCCGGACGCGGAGAGGCTGACGGTGCGCGGGGACATACCGCCGGGCTGGATGGGCCTGGACATAGGGCCGGAGAGCGCGGCGCTGTTCGCGCGCATAGCGGCCAACGCGGGCACGGTGGTATGGAACGGGCCGCTGGGCGTGTTCGAGATGGAGCCGTTCGCGGCGGGCACGCGGACGGTGGCGGAGGCGCTGGCGGCGTCGGAGGCCGTCTCGATAATCGGGGGCGGGGACACCGCCGCCGCGGTTGCGTCGTTCGGGCTCGCGGATAAAATGTCCCACGTGTCCACGGGCGGAGGGGCCTCCCTGGAGTTGCTGCAGGGGAAGGTCCTGCCGGGCATAGCCGCCCTCACCGACAGGAAGTGAACGAAGGAAAGGAAAGAGACATGGCCGGACCGGTGCAATCCCCGATAAGCCACCACTCGCGCGTGAGGGTGAAGATCGACGAGGGACTGATGAAGGACGTGATATCGTCCGATACGTTCCTCGAGGCGCAGGACGCGGACGAGAGGGCGAAGCGGATATACGAGCACAACTGCAACCGGCGCGAGCTGAAGCTGTACAACCTGCTTCGCAAGATGGTTCACGATTTCAACCGGGAGCTTTCCTCCACGCGGATAAGGCTGAGGATAGTGGAGGAAGGCGAGGGCCTGTACCTGGAGATGGATATTTGAGGGAGCTGAAGATAGCGCCCTCCATACTGTCGGCGGACCTGTCCGACATACGGGGGCAGGTGGCGCTGGTGGAGGAGGGCGGAGCGGACTACATCCACCTGGACGTGATGGACGGGCACTTCGTTCCGAACATCACGTTCGGGCCGGTGGTCGTGAAGGCGGTGAAGTCCGTCACGAGGCTGGTTTGCGACGTCCACCTGATGATAACGGACCCGGACTACTACCTGGAAGCGTTCGCGGCGGCGGGGGCGGACATCTGCACGGTGCACGCCGAGGTGCTCGACGAACCCGGCGCGACGCTGGACCGGATAAGGGCGCTTGGGATGAAGGCCGGGCTCACCATCAACCCGGACACGCCGGTCTCGGCGGTGCTGCCCTACCTGGACCGGGTGGACCAGGTGCTGATAATGTCGGTGTTTCCGGGTTTCAGCGGGCAGAAGTTCATACCGGAGGTGCTGAAGAAGGTGGAGGCGGTGGCGTCGGCGGCGGGGGACCGGACGGACGTGGAGATAGACGGAGGCATAAACGCACGGACGGCCGGCGCCGCCGCGCGGGCCGGGGCGAACGTGCTCGTCGCGGCCACGGCGATATTCGGCTCGGACGACATACCCGGCGCCTGCAGGATGCTGCGGCAGACGGCGCTCGAGGCCCGAAGGGACGGATGAGATGACGGCGGCAGGCAGGAACAAGCGCATAAAGGACTTCCCCCTGAAACCGAAGCAGCGCCAGATACCCGACGGCATATTCAACAAGTGCCGGAAGTGCGGGACGATATTCGTGCAGAAGAACTTCGAGGAGAACCTGTTCATCTGCAAGGAGTGCGGGTTCTACCACCCCATGCCCGCGCGGAAGCGGATAGAGAACCTGGCGGACCCGGGCACGTTCGAGGAACTGTACGGCGAGCTGGCGTCGGCGGACCCGCTCGGCTTCAAGGCGATAGAGGCGTACACCGACCGCATCGCCCGCGAGACGGCCAAGAACGACATAAACGAGGCGATAATCACGGGCCGCTGCGAGATAGGCGGGAATCCCACCTACCTGGGCGTGATGGAGCAGCGGTTCCTGATGGCGAGCATGGGCTCGGTGGTGGGGGAGAAGGTGACCCGGCTGTTCGAGGACGCATTGCGCGACCGGCTTCCGGTGGTGATGGTGTCGGCGAGCGGCGGGGCGAGGATGCACGAGGGGCTCATATCGCTCATGCAGATGGCGAAGACGAGCGCGGCGGTGGCGCGGTTCTCGCAGGCGGGGCTGCTGTACATAAGCGTGCTCACCAACCCGACTATGGCGGGGGTGATGGCGTCCTACGCCTCGCTGGGGGACATAATAATAGCGGAGCCGCGGGCGCTGATAGGGTTCACGGGGCCGCGGGTGATAAGGGAGACTTTGAGGATCGAGCTCCCGAAGGGGTTCCAGGAATCGGAGTTCCTTCTGGAGCACGGGCAGATAGACATGATAGTGGAGAGGAAGGCGCTGCGCTCGACGCTGGCCCGGCTTCTGGACTACGGATGCAACGCCTACCCGTCGAACAGACATTCTGCGAAGGGCGGGACGTCCGCCCGCAAGGAGGGTTGACCCGATGAAGCGTTTCAGGCTCATCGCATTCGCGGCTGCATTCCTGCTCGTGCTTTCGGGCTACGTCGGATTCGGCGAGGCCTTTCCCTGCGAGGGAGAGATAACGGGCACAAACGTGAACCTCCGCGCGGGCAACAGCCGGAAGTACGAGGTTCTCAAGAAGCTGGACAAGGGCGACCGCGTGGTGGTGCTGGCGCTGAAGGGGGAATACTATCTCATCAAGTGCCCGGTCGGGGTTCCGGCGTACATATCGGCGCGCTACCTGGCGGTGAGGGGCGGAATCGGAGAGGTCACCGGCACGCGGGTGAACGTGCGCGCCCGGCCGGTCAACGGTACGGTGGTGTGCCAGGTGAACAGGCCGGCGAAGCTGAAGGTGCTGGAGAAGAAGGGGGACTGGTACCGCATCCAGGCCCCGGCGCACGCGAAGGTTTACGTGCACAAGGACTACGTGCGGCTGCTCCCGAAGAAGACGCCCGCTCCGTCCGTGAAGAAGACCGCCGTGCCCTCGCCCACGCCGAAGCCCACGCCTCCGCCCGTCGAGAAGTGGAGGGCGCGCTACGAGGAGGCGGTGAAGCGCTTCGACGCGGAGCGCGAGAAGCCCCTGCTGGAGGCGGACTTCGCGGGCGTGAAGGAGATGTTCGAGCGGATACTCGCCGCGCCCGACGCGGCCGCCTTCCACAGCGAGGCCCGCAGGCGGATAGCCCTGTGCGACTTCTACATAAAGCAGCAGGCGGCCATCCGCGAGCTCAAGGACAAGAACAAGGAGCTCGAGGAGAAGCTGAGGAAGCTCCGCGAGGAGCTCGAGCGGAAGCTCGAGGAGATAGCGAAGGAGAAGGCCAAGAAGGAGAAGGAGGGCGAGGTGAAGTTCCTCGCCACGGGCTACGTCGAGCCCATCGGCGGGGTGATAAACCGGCCCGCCACGCACAGGCTCGTGAAGGGCGGCAAGGTGCTGTACCTTCTCAGGAGCGACACCATCAACCTGAACGACTACTTCCGCATGTTCGTGGGCGTGAACGGGACCATATCGCCCGCGCCGAAGGGCTGGGAGGCGGACATAATCAACGTCACGGAGATAAAGATACTGGATCCGAGGCGGGAGAGGCTGAAACCGCCCAAGAGGTGAGCTGGAGCCGAACGGCGGAACGGAGAAGGCGGGCCTGAAGGCCCGCCTTTTTTTCGCGGTCGAGGAGGGGAAAGGTCAGGGGCGGCGGATGAAGGGGCCGCGCAGGAAGGAGAGGGCGGGAGGGGACACGTCCATTCCCAGGCCCTTCTCGGAGGGCGGGGCGTCCTTGGAGCGCTTGTGCGTCCAGCGCGCGCCGTCGGCGGGGGGGAGGTCGCGGGGGCTTATGCCCTTCGAGGGGTAGGCGTCCTCGCCGCCGAGGTCGAGGAAGACGCCGAGGGTGAGGCTGAAGGCGCGTATGCCCTTCACCTTGCGGCCGCCCGCCGCCGCGCCGAGGCAGACGCCGCGGGCGGAGTAGCGGTCGTTTCCGGCCGCCTCGATGAAGATGCCTATGCCGTTGGCGTTGCCCGCGCCGAGGGAGAGGTTGGGCATCTCGTAGGCGTCGTCTCCCGCGCCGTCGCGGAAGAAGGATACGGAGTAGTCGTGCCCCGCGCCGCAGGCGGCGTTCATGGAGGCGCGGTAGGAGTCGTTCCCGGCGTCGTCGAGGAAGACGGCCGCCGCGAAGTGGGCCGAGGCCGCCATGACGTACCAGACGCCGGAGTAGCGGTCGTTCCCGGCGCGGTCGAGCAGCACGCCCACGCCGCCCCAGTAACCCACTCCCTGGGCGAAGACGCCCGCGGAGTAGCGGTCGTCGCCCGCGCAGTCC
>QNBY01000119.1 GCA_003644275.1 Planctomycetota bacterium | reverse complement strand
TGCAACGAGGCGAAGAAGATAATCCTCGAGAAGATGCACTTCCCCCAGACGCTCGTCTCCATGGCGGTGGAGCCCGAGACGAACGCGGAGCGCGAGCGGCTGGAGCTGGCGCTCGCCACCATAGCCCGCGAGGACCCCACCTTCCGCTACGCCTACGACGAGGAGACCGGCCAGCTCATCGTCTCCGGCATGGGCGAGCTGCACCTGGAGATAATAGCGAACAGGCTCGTGAACGAGTTCAAGGTCCGCATGAGGACGGGCGAGCCCCGCGTGTCCTACCGCGAGAGCATAAGGCAGAAGGCGGAGGAATGGGGCGAGTTCGCGCAGATTCTCGGCGGCAAACCCCACTTCGGCCGGGTTCGGCTGAGTCTCGAACCGGACCGCTCGCGCCTCGAACCTGTCTTCTCGAACGAGGTGCGCGACCAGATGCTCTCGCGCGAGCTTCTGAAGGCGATAGAGGAAGGCGCGCTCTCGGCGGCGCAGTCCGGCGTGCTGGCGGCCTACCCGAGCATAAACCTGAGGATAACGCTCACGGGCTTCGAGTACCGCGAGGGCGAGACGACGGCCCCCGCGTGCATGGCGGCGGCGAGCGCGGCCTACCGAGCCGCCTTCCTGGCGGGCGAGCCCGTCCTTCTGGAGCCCCTCATGGCGTTCGAGATAACCACGCCGGAGGAGTACCTCGGGGCGATAATCAACGACCTGAACAGGCGTCGCGCGACGATAGGAGAAATGCTTGAAGGGCATGCATCGTCGCGTATAATACGCGGAACGGTCCCGCTGAGCGAGATGTTCGGCTACGCGACGGCCGTCCGGTCCCTCTCGCAGGGAAGGGCGTCCTACGTCCTCGAGGCGCACACCTACCAGGAGATACCCGAGGACAGGGCGAAGAAGATATTGTTGGTCTGACAACCCGAACGATACCCCTGGCCGCCGGAAAACGCGCATACTATCGGCGGCCGAAAACCCCTCCCACGGGAGCGCGCATCTCCCCTGGGAACGAGATTCCCGCCGCGCCCGGACGCGGGAAATAAATTGACCGGGCGCCAAAACGGCATAAAATCCGCCCCCTGCCGCTCGCACATGCGAAGCGGGGGAAATAGTATTGTCTGCCGGTTTTCTGGGAGATCCGTATGCAGTCTATGAAGATAAGACTCGAATCCTACGACCACGAGGCCCTTGACAGGGCCGCACGGGAGATCGTCGAGCACGCGAAGCGCACGGGCGCGCGGGTTGCGGGACCGATACCCCTTCCCACCAAGATCGAGCGCTACACCGTGCTCCGCAGTCCCCACGTGGACAAGAAGTCGCGCGAGCAGTTCGAGATAAGGACGCACAAGCGCCTCATCGTCATCTCGGACGTCACCCCCAACACGGTGCCGACGATCGACAAGATCGAAATCCCCGCCGGCGTCATCATCAGCATGAAGACCGGCAAGGAAGCCCGGGTGAGGTAATCATGGCGACCATGCTTTTGGGCAAGAAGATAGGGATGACCTCGCTGTACGACGAGAAGGGCGTGCTCGTGCCCCTCACCGTCATACAGGTGGGCCCCTGCTACGTCACTCAGATCAAGACCGAGGAGACCGACGGCTACAACGCCATACAGATCGGTTTCGAGGACAAGAAGGAGAAGCGCACCACGAAGCCCCTGAAGGGGCACTTCGAGAAGGCGGGCGTGAAGCCCAAGCGCGCGCTCCACGAGGTCCGCGTCCCGAACCCGCAGGACTACGAGCTCGGCCAGGAACTCACCGTTCAGCTCTTCGAGGGAGTGAAGCGCGCGGACGTGATCTGCCGCTCGAAGGGCAAGGGGTTCGCGGGCGTGATGAAGCGGCACGGCTTCGCGGGCGGCCGCGACAGCCACGGCTTCGAATGGCACCGCCACCCCGGCTCCATCGGCGCGAGCGCCTACCCCTCCCGCGTCTTCAAGGGCACCCGCATGGCCGGGCACATGGGCGACAAGCGCAGGACGGTGCGCAACCTCAAGGTCTTCAAGGTCATACCCGACAAGAACGTCATCCTCGTGAGGGGCAGCGTTCCCGGCGCACGCAACGGTTACGTAGTCGTCCGCCGCGCGAAGGACGAGCGCTGAGCCGCGCTCGGGAGGTATTCGGAATGGACATAGAACTTTACGATTTCGCCGGAAACCCCGTCGGCAAGGTGGAGTTCGACCCCTCCGTCCTCGGAGAGAAGGTCCGCATCAGGCTCCTCCACCAGGCGGTGAAGATGTACGAGGCGAACAGGCGGGTCGGCACGGCGAAGACGAAGACCCGCTCCGAGGTCGCCTATTCCAAGCGCAAGCCCTGGCGCCAGAAGCACACCGGCCGCGCGCGCGCGGGCGCCCGCTCCTCCCCCATCTGGGCGGGCGGCGGCACCGTCTTCGGCCCCAAGCCGAGGGACTATTCCTTCTCCATGCCCAAGAAGTCCAGGCGGCTCGCCCTCAAGAGCGCGCTCCTGTCCAAGTTCCAGGACGAGGAAGTGGTCTCCTTCACCGGCTTCGAGCTTTCCGAGCCCCGCACCAAGGCGGTGGCCGGCTTTCTCGGCAAGGCGGGCCTCGCGGGCGAGAGCGTCCTGTTCGTGGTGAACGAGCACGACGAGACGGCGCTCAAGTCGGTGCGCAACATACCGAAGGTGAGCCTCATGCGCCTGAGCGACCTCAACGCCTACGAGGTGTTGAGGCACAAGCGGGTGGTGTTCGAAAAGGGCGCGCTGGAGAGGCTCGCGGAGGAGGCAGCGCGATGAAGTACGATCCCTACAAGATTATCGTCCGCCCGGTCCTGAGCGAGCGCTCGATGGACCTCGTGCAGAAGCACAACATCTACGTGTTCCGCGTCCATCCCGACGCGACCAAGATCGAGATCAAGGCGGCGATAGAGGACATCTTCAAAGTGAAGGTCGAGAAGGTCAACACGGCCAACCGCAAGGGCAAGCCCCGCCGCGTTCGCCTGCAGCTCGGCAGGCGGCCCTCCTGGAAGAAGGCCTACATCAGGCTCGCCGAGGGCTCCAAGATCGACCTCATCTAAGGGAATGGAGTAGCCGATATGGTGCGCGAGTACAAACCCACGAGTCCCGGACGCCGCTTCTCATCGGTTTCGGACTTCAGCGAGATAACGAAGTCCAAGCCCGAGAAGTCGCTGCTGCAGAAGATCAAGAAGAGCGACGGCAGGAACAACTACGGGCACATCACCTCCCGGCATCGCGGCGGCGGCAACAAGCGGATGTACCGGATCATAGACTTCAAGCGGGACAAGCACGACATACCCGCGAAGGTGGCCGCGATAGAGTACGACCCGAACCGGACCGCCCGCATCGCCCTGCTTCACTACGCCGACGGCGAGAAGCGCTACATCCTCGCCCCGCTCGGCATCAAGGTGGGCCAGACGGTCATGTCCGGCAAGTCGGTCGAGCCCGAGGTGGGCAACGCCATGCCGCTGAGGAGCATCCCGGTTGGAATGCTCGTCCACAACATAGAGCTCACGCCCGGCAGGGGAGGGCAGATAGTGCGCTCGGCCGGCGCCTCCGCGAGGCTCGTGGCGAAGGACGGCGACTACGCCCTCATAGAGCTCCCGAGCGGCGAGATGAGGAAGGTACACATGAACTGCTTCGCCACCATCGGCCAGGTCGGCAACACCGACCACGCCAACGTGAGGCTCGGCAAGGCCGGGCGTTCGAGGTGGCTCAACCGCAGGCCGCACGTGCGCGGCGTGGCCCAGTACCCGGCCGCGCATCCTATGGGCGGCGGCGAGGGCAGGACGAGCGGCGGCAGGCACCCCTGCAGCCCCACGGGCGTCCCGGCGAAGGGCGGCAAGACCCGCTCGCCGCGGAAACCCTCCAGCAAGTTCATCGTCCGGCGCCGCACGAAGTGAGAGGTGAGATGACATGGGACGCTCGCTGAAGAAGGGACCCTACGTAGACCTGAAGCTCATCAGGAAGGTGATGAAGCTCGAGGAGACGGGCCGCAAGGAGCCCATCAAGACCTGGGCGCGCGCCTGCACCATAGTGCCCGAGTTCGTAGGCCACACCTTCCTGGTGCACAACGGCAAGAGGTTCATCAAGGTGTTCGTGACCGAGGACATGGTCGGGCACAAGCTGGGCGAGTTCGCCCCCACCCGCACCTTCCACGGGCACTCGTAAGGATCCGGAGCAGGTCATGGAACCCAACGAAAAGAGAGTTTTCAAGGCTCATCTCCGGCGCATGCGGATATCGCCCTACAAGGTCCGCAAGGTCGCCGACATGATCCGCGGTATGCCCTGCGACAAGGCGCTCTCCGTGCTCGAGTACACCCACAACCGGGGCGCTTACTTCCTCTCGAACCTGCTCAAGTCCGCCATGGCGAACGTGAGCAGCTACAACCTGGACCACAACACGGACTACGACGTCGAGAGGATGTTCATCAGCGAGCTTCGCGTGGACGAGGGACCGCGCATAAAGCGCTGGCGCGCCGCCCCGATGGGCCGCGCGGTGCCGATACTCAAGCGCACCTGCCACATTTCCATCGCCCTCCGGGAGATGCCGGTCGAGGAGCCGGAGCAGCCGGAAGAGCCCGAACCGAAGGCGGAGGAGAAGAAGCCGAAGCCGAAGCGCAGGCGCGCGAAGAAGGCCGCCGAGGCGAAGGCCGCGGCCGAGGCTCCCGCCGCGAAGGAAGAGACGAAACAGGAAGCCCCCGCCGCGACCGAGGCGGAGGCGGCCGCTCCCGACGAGGGCGGGCAGGAGAACGAGGAATAATTTCGCCCTGGCGCGAAGGAGGAACCCTTGGGGCAGAAGACACATCCTATAGGTTTCAGGGTCGGCATCACCAAGGACTGGCGCAGCCGCTGGTTCACCCGCAAGAAGCGCCTTTACGGGAAGCTTCTCGTGGAGG
>QNBY01000118.1 GCA_003644275.1 Planctomycetota bacterium | reverse complement strand
CCGTTCTGCTGGAGACCTCGGCGGGACAGACTCCCCCGTTTCGGCCGAGCTCTACATCGAAGAGGCGGAATGACCGCCCTCATCCCCCGGCCAGAAGGTACAGCAGCGCGCCCAGGGCGAAGGCGGCGAACCCCAGCACGTGGAACCACAGCAGGAACCGCCCTCCGTCCCCCCTCGCCCTGGCGTATATCCGCCACGCGATGAGGCTCGCCATCGAGCCCATCAGCCAGCCGAACCCTCCCACGTTGGCCCCCCAGGCCAGCGCCTTCCAGTCTGTGGTGAAGTCGGCCACGAGCAGGGTGGCGGGCACGTTGCTCATGAACTGGCTCAGGCCCGCCGTAAGCGCGAAGACGTGCTGCGGCTCCTGCAGGCCGGACCTGAGCAGCTCCCGCAGGAGATCGGTCGCCCCGAACAGGCAGAAGAAGGCGACCAGCAACAGGTAATCCACCTTGAGGGCCCGCCTGTCGGCAGCCAGAGCCCAGAGCGGGGCCGCTGCCGCCGCCGCGGGGGGCAGCACGTGCGCCACCGCCAGCACCACCACCGCCAGCAGCGCGAACCACACCGCCGAACGCTTCCGCTCCAGGGGCCGGGAACGCGCCTCGGCCGGCCGCTCCTCGCCCGACAGCAGCGCCGCGGCGGGCGTGAGCAGCAGAAGGAACGCCGCCGCCAGCGGAAGCATGGCCGTCACGAACTCCCCGACGCCGAGCCCGTAGTGCCAGTAGATGAACAGGTTCTGCGGGTTGCCCACCGGCGTCAGCGCCGAGCCCGCGTTCACCGCCAGCACCTCCAGCACCACCACCGCCGCCTTCCTCCTTATGGGCAGCGCGAGGGTGAGCGGCACCACCACCAGCACCGCGGCGTCGTTGGTCACGAACATGGACAGCAGCCACGCGGCCGCCGTGAGCTTCGCCGCCGCGAGCCTCCCCTTCCCCGCGGCGGACGCCAGCGCCTCGAACGCCCCGCTCTCCTCCAATCCCTTCGTGGCGGTGAAAAGAGCGAAAAGGATGAATATCACCTCGAAGTCGCTCGCCGACCAGCGCGGCAGCTTCCCCGACACCGCCACCATCAGCGCGAGCGCCCACGCCGAGGCCGCGGGCATCCACTCCCTCGCCAGGAACCGCAGCACCGGAAAGCGTTGTGCCCCTGCGTTTTCCTTCTCTGAATCGCCTTCCATCCCCCCATTCTACACCGGAACCCGCCCGCGGCAAACGGCACGATTTCCTTCGCGCGGTGGACGACCTCCTCGCTCAGACGCGGGTTATCCGCCCGACGTCTCGAACCCTAGAAGTCTGATCTTTTTTGCGTGCATCTGGAAGTAAGCTTTTTTCGAACTTCAATATCGTATTCGTCAAAAAGTCCTGAAGCCTCTTCCCGGAGTCTTTGCTCGGCAATGTTGACGTAATGAGTATCTATTTCTATTCCTATGCTGTTACGTCCGGCCTTCATGGCGGCGAGTATGGTAGTCCCTGTCCCGCAGAACGGGTCCAAAACCGTATCCTCAACAAACGAAAACATGCGAACTAAGCGGTACGCCAGCTCAAAGGGGAAAGGGGCCGGATGTTTCCGTGTCGATTCTCCGGGGATTTTCCAGAACTGGCGGAACCAGCTGTCGAATTCTTCTTTCGACATGCGGCTCTTATCACGCTGATATTGAGTAGGTCTTCGGTATCCTCCGGGTTTTCTTTGCATCAGGATGAACTCAATGTCGTTCTTTATGATAGCGTTAGGCTCATAAGGTTTTCCAAGGAACTTTGACCCGTTTTCCACCTCGAAGGATGCGTTGGCTATCTTGTGCCAAATGATGGGATTGAGATTGTCGAATCCGATCTTCCGGCACATGACGGCGATGTCGGCGTGCAATGGAACGACAACGTGTCTTCCGAATGCTCGGCGGGAAAGACAAACGTCTCCGACCACGCAGACCAAGCGCCCACCTGGAACCAATACCCGAAAGCACTCGCGCCAGACTTTCTCCAATTCACCAAGGAATACTTCATAGTCCTTGACGTGTCCCAACTGATCGGGATGTTCGTTGTAACGCTTCAACGTCCAATACGGAGGGGAGGTGACGACAAGGTGAATGGACGCATCCGGTAGGAACGAGAGATCACGTGCATCGCCCTGAATCAACTTGTGCCAGGTTTTCTTTTGTTCATTATTACGGCTCATCGAGCCACCCCCAAACGAGCCAGAAGTATCCTTACGGAGTTCTCTATCGACTCCTTGGACTCAGCGGCGAACGAAACGGCGTCGATGTTATCCGACGAGAGTCTGTTCTGAATGTTGATATGTTCGTCGATGAAAGGATAGTAAATGACGGCGGCAAACTTGGCCTCCGGGAAAACCGATTTGAGCTTGGCGGCCTTGTTCACGATCTCGTCGCAACGTTTGTGAATGTCCCTTCGCGCCTCGATCCGCTTGATATCGATTCCTATCTGTACGGGTCCCTCGTGTGGCGCGGCTGCGTCAAGCTCGAATTCCTCACCGTTCGCCGTGAACTTGCGCTTCTTGAATTGTACCGAGCCGAACCGGTTCAGGGTTTCGATAATTCTCCATTCCCAACGGCCCTTCCCTTTACGTATCTCCTTGTCGATGAAGGCAACCCGATCAAGGTTCGATAAGGTGGGAATCTCAATGTAGGCAGGAAGAAACGGTTTGATATATCCTGCTATGGCGGAAGCCTGCTGTTCAGTCAGTTTCGGTTTGTAGGTGTCAACGTTCTTTATTTGCAGGTCTCGTTCTATGGCTCGTGCCGCGATGTTGCAAATGGCGACCAGCGGTTTGAGGATGGACGGATACCGCATGATTGCGTTGGCCAGATCGAGCACGCTTACGTTTGAAAATACGACGACCTCTACCTGACGGGTCTCTATGAAGTCGGCAAACGCATCTCGCAACGCCTTTTCGACGGCCTCTTGGCGCGCTTTCGCATCATCGGCCACCCATGACATGTAATCCGCGTGAGAGCCGTATCCGTCCGGCATTTCGTGTTTCCTCCCTGCGCTTGTCCACCTGAACTTACGGGTAGTATAAACCGACGGTCTGTTCAAGTCAAACACCGTCTCCCCGCAGGCTTGGCGGCTCGCCGCGGCAAACGGCACGAGGTTTGTTCTCCCCCTCCCTGCGGCTCGCGTCGCGCGGCCGCTGTGGGAAAACTCAACAGCACCGCCCGGAGGACAAGATGGCAAGAAAACTCGCGTTGCTCGCTATCCTCTCTCTTCTTTCCTTCCTCTTTCCCCTCTCCTCCTCCGCGGAGGGCTCCCGCTTCGAGAAGCTGCTCGGCGGCCGCGATTTCACGCTTCCCTTCGAGGTGGACGGCGTCCGCCGCACCTGCACATTCCATCTTCCGAAGGGCTTCGACCGCTCCAAGCGCTACCCCCTCGTGCTCGTCTTCCACGGCAGGGGCGGGACGGGCGCGAACTTCGCCCGCCGCTCCGGCTTCCGCGAGATTTCGGACGCCGAGGGCTTCATCGCCGCCTTTCCCGACGGCCTGGGCCGCCGCTGGGTAACGCCCTCCGACCTCGAGGACGCGGCGGACATCGCCTTCGTGGACGAGATAGTGGCCGCCGTCCTGAAGCGTATCGGAGCGGACGACGACAGGATATACGCCTGCGGCTTCTCGGCGGGCGGCAACTTCACCCTGAGGCTCGCGGCGGCGAGGGCGGACCGCTTCGCCGCGGTGGCCTCGGTGAGCGGCTTCGCCTACGACTCCCGCCGGGAACTCTTCCTTCCCGGCGCTCCCCTCTCCGTCATGCTCGTGCACGGCACCGCCGACGAGGTGGTGCCCTACTCCGGCGGCAGGCTGGGCGGCCGCCGCGCCCTTCCCGGCATCCTCGGCGCGGAGGGCCTTTTCGACGCGATAGCGAACGCCGTCGGCTGCGCCGAGAAGACGGAAAAGGCCGCCCTCCCGGACGCCGACCCCGACGACGGCGTGAAGGTGGAGGTACTCTCCCGCCGGGCGGGCGATTCCGGCCCGGAGGTGGTGCTCTACCGTCTGGCGGGCGGCGGGCACCGCTGGCCCTCGAAGACGGCGGAGAAAGCGAAGGGCCAATGCAGGGACTTCGACGCCGCGAGTGAGATATGGCGCTTCTTCTCCCGCCATCGCCGCCCATCCTCCCCGAACGTCAGGCGAAACGTCTCCTACGGCCCTCACGCCCGCAACGTGCTGGACCTCTACCTTCCCCCCTCCCCGCGGGCGAAGAAGGTCCCCTGCGCCCTCTACGTCCACGGGGGCGCTTTCCTCTCCGGCGACAAGAGCTCCGTCCGCCCGGACTGGGTGAAGCATCTCAACGGCAAGGGCGTGGCGGTGGCGTCCGTGAACTACCGCTACTCCACCCAGGCGCCCTATCCGGCCCCCATGATGGACGTGGCCCGCGCGGTGCAGTACCTCCGCGCGCACGCGGACGAGTACGGCCTCGACCCCGGCCGCTTCGCGGCTTGGGGAGGCTCGGCGGGCGCGGTCATCTCCATGTGGCTCGCCTTCCACGACGACCTCGCCGATCCGCGCTCCCCCGATCCGGTCGCGCGCTTCTCCACCCGTCTCGCGGCCGCGGGCAGCATGAACGGCCAGACCACCATGGACCCCTGGAAGTGGGAAGACCTCTACGGCTACGACTTCTTCAAGCACCCCTCCTTCATCGCGCTCTTCAGGACGCCCCGGAGCGCGGGCAAGACCCCGCAGGCCCTCCGCCTCTTCGCGGACGCCTCCCCCGTCGAGCATCTCGACGCGGGCGATCCCCCCGTTTACCTCCTCTACACCCAACCGGACCGCCCGCCCCGCAGCATGAGGGAGTGCATCCACCATCCCCGCTTCGGGAAGTTCATCGCCCCCAAGCTGGACGAGCTCGGCGTGGAATACTGGCTCGTGGTGAAGGGCGAAAGGCCCGTCCACGACGG
>QNBY01000117.1 GCA_003644275.1 Planctomycetota bacterium | reverse complement strand
TTCCCGGCGTCGTTCATGGAGCCGGACTTGTCGAGGATGAGCACGAGCGAACGGCCCCCCTTCGGCGCTTCGGCCTCCGGCGGCAGCGAGAGCAGGCAGAAGTACGGGTCTTCCTTGCCGTCGTTCTTGATCATGATGTGGGGCTCGCCGGGCTTGAGGTCGAGCGTGTATATGATGTGCACGTCCTCCCTCGCGCCGTACACGTCCTCGATGGCGAAGTCTCCCTTGCCGCCCTCGATCGCGCCCACGAGCGTCTGCCGCTCGGCCTCCACCGACAGCACGTCCGCCGTGCAGCGGAAGGATATGTCGAAGGTGTAGGTCTCGGGCTTGGGCATCTCGCTGTTGAACTTCTTTATGCCGAACCAGTAGTGGAAGGCCCCGTCGCGGTACTCGGCCTCCTCGATGTAGGATACGCGGAAGACGAATTCCTGATGCGCCTTCACCTGGGAGAGCTCCACGTGCAGCACCCCCTTCCGCTCCTCGGCCAGCGCGGCGGCCTTTTCCTCCTTGCGGGACTGCTCCACTATCTCCCGGGCGGCCCGTTTGGTCACTATGCGGCCCACGAACTTCTTGCCGTCCACCTCCGCTTCGAGCATGGAGGCGTGGGCGCCCTTGGGAAGATGAAGGTCGAAGTAGCACGGGACCTGCTTGTCGCCGTCGTTGTAGACGACCTGGGTGATGGTGGTGCGGATGAGGTGGTTGTAAACCTCGACGTGCACGGACTGGTGGCGGACCACGAAGGGAACTTCCTTGCCCTCCGTGCTTATCACCGGCAGTCCGCGTCCGGACTGCGCCGCGAGCACGAGGAAGAGCGCGGCGCAAACGAACGTCATGATCATCCTTCTCATTTCCGGCCTCCTTTTTGCGTGTTCACATAAGAAACGGGCCACCGCGCGGTTTGTCACGTTTTTTTGGCGGACGAAAAGGCGGCCCCCCGAAGGGGGGCCGCCCGGCGTGAGTGGGGAACCGGCGCGAAGATCAGAGCGCGCCCGCGGTCTTGACGCACATGTCGTAGAACGGGCCGCTCAGGAAGATGAGGAACAGCACCGCGAGCATCAGAAGGAACACCAGCGGCCCGGGCGAGCCTCCCTTCAGGTCCAGCCCGTCCTCTGGATCGTTCAGCAGCATGCACCGCACGATCTTGAAGTAGAAGAACAGCGATACGACCGTAGCGACCACCATGACGGAGAGCACCATCCACATGCCGGCCTCGTAGGCCTGGACGAAGAGGAAGAACTTGCCGACGAACCCGATGGTGGGTGGAAGACCGGCGAGGGAGGCGAGGAAGACGACCATCGCCAGGGTGAGGAAGGGCGAGGTCTTCCAGAGGCCGTTGAAGATCGTGAGCTCCGAGCTCTTCCGGTGGCGCTCGATGTGGTAGAGGATTATGAACGCCCCGGCGGTGGCGAGGATGTAAACCGGCATGTAGAAGAGGGTGGCGGCGAGGGCGGCGTCGGGGTCGGACGCGCCCCTCATCGCGGTGAGGCCGACGATGAGGAAGCCGGCGTGGGATATGCTCGAATAGGCCAGCAGCCGCTTCGCGTCCGTCTGGAGCAGGGCGGCGGTGGAGGCGGCGATCATGGTGAAGCCCGCCAGCGCTCCCAGCAGGCCGTGGAGCTCCTTGCCGAGCGGATGGAGCGGCCCGACGACTATGCGGATGAGTATCGCTATGCCCGCCGCCTTCGAGACGGTGGCGAGGAAGGCGGTGAACGGGGTGGGCGAGCCCTGGTACACGTCCGGCGCCCAGAGGTGGAAGGGGAACAGCGTTATCTTGAAGCCCACGCCCGTTATCAGGGCGAGCATTCCCAGCAGCGGGAAGGGCTTTATCTCGCGCCCGGCGAACGGCTGGAGCATGGAGTTCACGCCGTCGAAGTCCAGCGTGCCGCTCAGCCCGTAGAGCACGGATATGCCCCACAACATCAGGGCGGTGGCGAAGGCGCTGTTGAGGAAGAACTTGATCCCCGCCTCCACGGAGGCCCTCTCGGAGCGGGCGGAGGCCGCCATGACGTACATGGCGAGGCTCGCGGTCTCGAGCGCCACGACGAACATGAGGAAGTTGGAGCTCATCGCCACGAACATGAGGCCGAGCGCGGCGGTGAGGTAGAGGAAGCAGAACTCGTTGAACGCCTTCACCTTTTGCTTGAGGTAGGGATAGGCGTAGAGCGCGACGAGCAGAGCGCCGCCGCCGATGAAGGTCCTGAACAGCAGGGAGAGGCCGTCGAGCCTCAGCGGTCCCACGTCGTGGGGGGTGGGCGAGGGATCGAGGCCGTAGCGGAGGCCGTTCGCCACCGCGGCGAAACCCAGGGCCAGCACCGTGAGGACGAACCCCGACCGCGAGCTTCCCGGGCGGACGATCTCGAACAGCAGTACCCCGATCGCCGCCAGCAGGACGACGAACTCGGGCAGGAACGTGCGGATCAGCTCAAGTACCATGTAACGCTCACCCTCCCATATAGCTTGAAAGCCTCAGCCCCGCGTTGGCGATGAGCTCCACCAGCGAGTTCATCGTCCCGGACATCAGCTTGAATATCGGTCCCGGCGCGACGCCCAGGAAGATGATGAGGAAGGAAAGCGGAAGTATGGAGACGGACTCCCGCAGGTCTATGTCCTCCAGGCGGCTCCACTTCTCGTTTATCGGGCCGGAGAACACCTTCTGGATGAGATTGAGCATGTACACCGCGCCCAGCACTATGCCGGAGGTGGCGATGGCGGCCATAACGTGGAAGCCCTGCACCTGGAAGGCGGCGAGCAGGCAGGTGAACTCGCTCACGAAGCCGTTGAGGCCCGGCAGGCCGATGGAGGCCAGCGTCACGAGCAGCATTATGCCGTAGTAGAACGGCATCACCCTGTAGAGTCCTCCGAAGTCCTCCAGGCCGCGCCGGTGCGTGCGGTCGTAGATGACGCCCACCAGGAGGAACAAGCCGCCGGTTATGAGGCCGTGGTTTATCATCTGGAGCGTGGCCCCCGAAAAGCCGGTCTCGGAGAGCGTGGCCAGCGCGAGCACCACGAAGCCCATGTGCGAAATGCTGGAGCAGGCGATTATCCGCTTTATGTCCCTGGCGGCCAGCGCCAGGAAGGCCCCGTACACGATGTTCACCACGCCTATCGCGCCCAGCAGGGAGGCGTAGAACACCGTGGCGTCGGGGAACAGCGGGAAGAGCACCCGCAGGAAGCCGGAGGTGCCCATCTTCAGCAACACGCCCGCGAGGATGATGGAGCCAGCCGTCGGCGCTTCGGTGTGCGCGTCGGGGAGCCAGGTGTGGAGGGGGAAGAGCGGCACCTTCACCGCGAGGCCGATGAACACCAGCCAGAACAATATGTCCTGCTTGGCCTTGGCGATGGTGACGGGATCGGTGAGGTCGAACGAGCCCCCGGCGAAGTAGTAGCCGATGATGCCCACCAGCATGAAGAGCGAGCCGCCCAGCGTGAAGAGGATGAACTTGAGGGCGGCCTTCTGCCTTTCCTTGCCTCCCCACACGGCGATTATGAGGAACATGGGGATGAGGATTATCTCCCAGAACACGTAGAAGAAGAACAGGTCGGTCGCGGCGAAGACGCCGAAGACGCCCATCTCCAGCAACAGGAACATGGCGTGGTATTCCCTCACCCGCTTTTCGATGTTGAGGGAGACGACGAGCGCCACCGCGAAGAGCAGGGCGTTCAGGAGTATCATCAGCATGGAGAGGCCGTCGGCGCCGAGGGCGAAGTTTATCTTGAGCCTTCCGAAGTCGACGACGGGCCGGGACCACAGGAGGCCGAAGGAGCCGTCGTAGTCAAGGAGGAAGGCGAGATATATCGAGTAGGCGAGGGTGACGAGCGCCGTGCCGACCGACAGCGTGCGGATCAGGCCCGTCCTCTCGCGGGGAGACAGCATCACCAATATCGCGCCCACCGCTGGCAGCAGGAGCAGTATCGGCAGGTGAAGATCGGATGATATGGGACCCATCGAACCTCCCTACGAGAACCGGATGAGGTTGAATATGAATATCAGCACCAGCAGCGCCACCGCCATGGCGAAGATGTACACCTGCACCTGCCCGCCGTGCAGCTGCCGGAAGGACCAGCCGACCTGGACGGAGAGGCGGCCGAGGGAGTAGTAGAGCTCATCCACCACCCTGCGGTCGAACCACGAGACCAGCCGCGTCACCCCGCGCACCGCGGCGAGCACGGTTACGTCGTATATCTCGTCCCAGTACCACTTGCGGTGCAGATAGGTGGATATGGGGCCGGCCGCGGCGCTCAGCTTCTCCGGCTCCACCACGCGGGCGGAGTATATGGCCCAGGCGAGGAAGATGCCGCCCAGCGCGAACAGCACGGAGGTGACGAGTATCGAGACGCCGCCGTGTGGAAGCTCGCCGCCGAGCCTGCCCGCGAACCAGTGGCCGAAGTAGCCCGCCCCGATGGAGAGGACGGAGAGCACGACGAGCGGCAGCGTCATGTTGGCGGGCGACTCGTGCGGGTGGTGTTCGGCCTTGGGTTTGCCGAAATAGACCGAGAAGACCAGCCGGAACATGTAGAAGGCGGTGAGGCCCGCCGTTATCGCGAGGCCCCAGAAAGCCCAGGGGGAGTGCTCGTAGGCCTGGGCGAGAATGGCTTCCTTGGAGAAGAAGCCGGAAGTTATGTACGGGAAGCCGGAGAGCGCCAGCGATCCCGCCAGGAAGGTGAGGGCGGTTATGCGCATCTTCTTGGCCACGCCCCTGATGTCCCGTATGTCCAGGGTGTGGTAGGCGTGGTATATGCTTCCGGCCGCGAGGAAGAGGAGGCTCTTGAAGAAGGCGTGGGTGGCGATGTGGAAGATTGAGGCCACCATCGAGCCGAGGCCGAGGGCGGCCATCATGTAGCCTATCTGGGAGATGGTGGAGTAGGCGAGGACGCGCTTCAGGTCGTAGGTCCTGAGCGC
>QNBY01000116.1 GCA_003644275.1 Planctomycetota bacterium | reverse complement strand
GAGGAGAACCTCGCCGCGGCGCTGGAGTTCCTGAAGGGCTACCTCGAACCCGCGCTGAAGGAAGGCGGGGGGATGATCGCCGCGGAGGCGCTGCACGTGCTGGCGGACCTGCCGCTCTCGGGCCACGCGAGGCTCGCGCGCTACATAAAGGCGGCCTCTCCGGTGCGGCCGTCCCTGCCGCTCGACTTCCGCTCCAGCGGCATACTCGCCGATCCGGGCGGGAGGCTCGTGGAGATACCGGCGGAAGCCGCCACGCTCGCGGACGTGCTGCGGGCCGTGGAGGAGGGAGCGCCTGAGGTGGAGGTGTGCCCCTTCCTCGCGCGGGAGGCGGCGGCCGTGAGGCTGAAGGGGGAGGCGAAGGCGGCGCTCACCGGCGGCCTGCTGCCGCTCAGGACGGCGGCGCGGCGGCTTCGCGCGGAGTTTCCCGGCCTGGTGTGGCGCGTGCTGCCGGGCGGGCGGGTGCTGTTCACGCTGAACGACAGGCAGCTTTTGGAGCGTTCCTGCGAGAACGTGTGGGATTGCGGGAGGGTGGTCGTGGCGGCGCTTTCCCTGCCCGCTCCGCTGCCGTCGTATTCCGACCTGGCCGAGGAGATACGGAACGCGGACGCGGTGCTCGCCGAGCTCTGGAGCAGGCGCGACGCCGGTGTGTTCTGCGGCTTCGACGGCCGGAGGAGGCTCGTGCTTTGCAACTCGCCCGCCGCACTGTCGTACACGCTCGAATACCTGTGGAAGAGGGTGGAGGCCGAGGCCGCCGGAAGGTGAGGGGGAACGGACGAGCGGCACGAAAAAAGCCCCCGCTTCGCGGGGGCTTTCGGTTTCCTGGTGGACCATGCAGGACTCGAACCTGCAACCCTCTGATTAAGAATCAGATGCTCTACCGATTGAGCTAATGGTCCGTTCGCGTTTCGTTGTCAATGGGGAGGGTGATGGGATTCGAACCCACGACCTTCTGAGCCACAGTCAGACGCTCTGACCAACTGAGCTACACCCTCCATCCTCAGGCGACTCGCGGGAATTATAACACCCGTGCGCGGAAGTCAAATTTTTGGGCGGCGGGCGCGGCGTCGAGAGGCTATAATCTCCGACATGGAAACCGTGATACTGAGAGGCAAACCGACAGCGGAGAGAGTGCTTCAGAACGTGAGGGCCGAGGTCGCGGCCATGGAGCGGCCGCCGAAGCTTGCGGCCGTGTGCGCGGGAGCGGATCCGGCGGGCGATTTCTACGTCGCGAGCCAGATGAAGCGCGCGCGGAAGCTGGGCGTGGAGTACGAGTTGCTCCGCCTGCCCGAAGGAGCGCGGCAGGACGACCTGAACGCCGCGGTGCGGGCGGCGAGCGCGGACGAGGGGACGGACGGCGTGATAATCCTCACCCCTCTGCCCCCGCCCCTGGACGTGAAGGAAGCGCGGGAGCACCTGGCCCCGGACAAGGACGTGGAGGGGATAACGCCCGCCGCGCTGGGCTCGCTCGCGCTGGGGCTGGACGCCCCCGCGGCCCCGACGGCGCGCGCCGCGTGGATGCTCGCCCGCGAGCACATGGGAGAGTTGGCGGGCGTGGAGGCGCTCGTCGCGGGGTACTCCGACACGGTGGGCAAGCCGCTCTCCATGCTGCTCCTGAACGACCGCGCCACCGTTACGGTGGCCCGCTCGCGCGTGCGCGACCTCCCCGCCCTGGTGGGGCGGGCGGAGCTGGTGTTCGCCTGCATGGGCAAGGCGCGCTACATACGAGGGGAGTGGCTCAGGCCCGGGGCGGTGGTGATAGACGTGGGCACCAACGAGGTGAAGGAGAGGGACGAGGAGGGCAACGAGACCGTCCGCTGGGTGGGCGACGTGGACTTCGACTCCGCCCTGGGGCGGGCGGCGGCCGTAACGCCGGTGCCCGGCGGGGTCGGCACGCTCACCACGGCGTTGCTGTTCGACAACCTCGTCCGGCTGTGCAGGAAACGGAAAGGAGGACAGGGATGAAGCGCGACGGGAAACCGGCGCTCGGCGAGGAGATACTGAGGAAGCTCACGGTCCGGGAGGACCTCACCACCATGAGCTACGCGGAGCTGGTGGACGACTTCCGCTCCATGCCCAACCTGGAGGAGTTCAAGCCGACCAACATATGCAAGGTGGACCCGCGCAACGGGGACCGAGTCATCTACTCTCCCATGAGGGCGAGGCGGCCCACCGAGCTCAAGCCCAGGCGGCACGTCACGGTGAGGCTCGAACGGATACACTGCCCCGTCTGCGAGGGCGAGACGACGGGGATAATAGACGTGGCGCCCCTCTCGGACGGCTACACCTTCATAAACAAGAACATGTTTCCCGTGGTGAGCTACGACTTCCCCGGCGACAGGCAGCCGGTGACCTACGAGCCCGCCGTGGAGAAGCGGAAGCTTTTGGGGACCTACTCGCAGGGCGGGCACTGGCTCCAGTGGTTCAGCAACCGGCACCACGCGGACCTGCACAACATGCCGGTGGAGGACATAGAGGTGGTGCTGTCGAGGCTTGCGGCGTTCGAGGGGTTCCTGCTGTCGGCGAAGGAATCCAACATGCCCGCCTGGACGGACCCGTCGGGGAAGAGGAACTACGGTTTCGTGGGGATAATCCGCAACTACGGCTCGCTGGGCGGGGCGAGCCTCGCGCACGGGCACATGCAGATAACGCACACGAACATAATCCCGCGCGCGATACTGGACGACCGCGACTTCCTCGCGGAGAACGGCCGGACGTTCGCGGAGTTCATGACGAGCGAGAACCCGAGCTACCTGAACATAAGGGAGTTCTCGGGGGGGCTCAGGCTGATGGTGCCGTACTTCATGAAGCGGCCGTTCGCGGCGGTGATGGCGTTCGCGGACTGCGAGGCGTGCTCGCTGCACCAGCTCGACGCCGAGCGGCTGAAGGGGCTCGCGGAGGGGCTGCACGCAGTGACCAGGGCGCTGAAGGTGATACTGGAGGAGCGGCTGGAGCGGTCGTTCTCGTACAACCTCGTCTTCCACAACGGGCCTTCCGGCTGCCTCTACATGGAGGTGCTGCCACATTCCCAGGAATGGGGCGGGTTCGAGCACATGGGATGGTTCATCTGCCAGGCCACGCCCGCGCAGGCGGCGGACGGCTACCGGGAGGCGTTCGAGGAGCTGGGGATATAGGGGGACGGCCTACCAAAAACCGGTCGACCTGCCCACGAGGAAGGCGAAGGCGGCCGCGCCCAGCATGGGGAAGTCCGACCAGGACTCGCCGGAGAGGTCCTTTCCGGCGCGCTTCAGCCAGCCCGCCGACGAGGCGAACATGTCCGCCACCTCGTCAGCCGAGGGGAGGTCGAGGGGGTCGAAGGGGAGCTTCACGCCCTTGGCCTGTGCCAGCGGGAGCAGCGAGAGGAGCCACCTCGCTATGGCGCGGTCGTCGGCGTGGAAGGCGGCCAGCCGGTCGGGGGGATACGCCTTCATCATGGGATGCACGCGCTTGCCCGGCGGGGGGAAGGCTTCGCCCTTGTTCTCCAGCAGCGAGCGCAGCCAGGGGATGGAGTCGGAGAACAGCAGGCGGCCGGAGCCGAAGGCGCAACAGGGCGTCACGCCGAGGCGGCCGAGCGAGTTCCGGTAGTGGATGACGGTGTCGCCCACCTTGCGCGACAGGGGGAAGACGGGGAAGCCGGAGGAATTCACGAAATCGAAGATGGTGCGCGCCATGGATATCTCGCCGACGCCGAGGCTCAGCGAGAGGTGGGGGAGCACGCCGGTGTCGGGAAGCTGGAGGGCGAGCTCCACGTTGCCGTCGAAGGCGGTGGAGACGTCGGAGTACAGGTCGCGGCGCGAGACGGCGCGGTAAAGCTGCACGGCGCGGTCCAGCCCGCCCCGCTTCTGGGGCGGTACGGCCTCTATCGCCCGCCTGAGGGCGTCGCCCGCGTCCACGGAGAGGGCGAAGCGGAAGAAGGACTTGGAGAGGCGGCCGTCGAAGGCCGGGGTCCCGCGCATGGGGGCGGCGGCGGGAAGGCCCTTCCAGCCGCGCGAGGCGGGCCGGAGCAGAAGGCGGTCGTGATAGAAGCCCTGCTCGGGCGCGGACGACCAGTGCAGGGTGGCGAGCGAGGTGAGGCCGAGCGCGTCCGCGAGGGGTCTCTCGCTCTCGCTGAAGAAGGAATCGCCCGTCTTGGTCATGTCGGCGAAGAAGTACACGCCGCCCGGCGGGGCCTCCCAGCCGCCGTCGTGCGCGAGGGTGTCCGCCATGGAGGCGGGGTGCCTCCGCTTCGACACCCTGCGCAGGAGCTTCAGCGAGCCGCACAGGAACACGTCGCCGTCGCGCACTTTCAGGTAGTAGTCGTCGCCGACCTTCCAGGTGCCCGGCGAGGTCTTCATTTCCTTCATCCCGCTTTTCACGGCGGGATCGAGCAGGAGGAAGGCGTCCAGCAGCGCCCTGCCCTTCCCGGCGTGCTCCCGCAACAGGAGGGCGGTCCCCTTCTCGGGATAGACGGCGAGGGCGAGGCCCCAGTCGAGGGCGGAGAGGGCGGCGAGCGCCGCCTTCCAGCCGGTCGCCCCCGCGGGGGGAGGCGGGAGGGGCTTCGAGAGGTCGGGCAGGCGGAAGGTGCGACCGAGGGGCGAGGAACACAAGAAGCGGAGGAAGGCGTTGCCGTCGGGCGCCTCGAACAACAGGAAGGCCCCGGCGGGAAGGGCCTCGGCGGGACGGGAGCGCTCCGCCTTCTCCGCCCGCACGGAGAGGGCGGCGAGCAGCAAGAGCAAAACGAGTGCGGCGGCTGACGTCCTCTTTCTCAATTCATCGTCCTTCGGCGAACTTCTTCCTTCGGGCCTCCAGCACGCCGAGCACTTCCTCGAAGGAGCGCTGGAAGGCGGTTATGCCGTCCGCCTGGAGGCGGGCGCACACGGCTCTCACGTCCACGCCGAGGGCGGCGAGGGCGTCGAGCTCGGAGTAGTCGGGCGCGGAGCAGAAGGCGAGCTCGGCGTCGCCTTTTTCGATGAAGGCGTAGCGCGTCTTGGGCGGGAGGGTGTTCACGGTGTCGGGCG
>QNBY01000115.1 GCA_003644275.1 Planctomycetota bacterium | reverse complement strand
TTCGATCTGCCCAGACAAAAAAACCGAATGGATTATTCACATCAATGCTTATCTCAAGAATCACAACTTGTCTCTCTCCCTTTTGGGCCGGAACGCCCATTAGCCTGACTCTAGCCTGATATTCCTCGTGATCAATGCGGAGTTCAACGTTAAAACCGGATGTATTTTGGAACGGGCTTGCAGGCTCAACCCACGGCCTTACAGAAAACAGCTTGAATATTTCCACCTTTCCGCTCTCAAAGACAAATTCATGCGTTTGCCTTCCGAAAGCCCTCAACACCTTGTCTTCTTTGAGCTTTTCTTCTTGCGTGGCAACTTTCTCAAGCAAGTAGGTAGCTTCCTGAACCGCCTCGGAAAAGGTTATGCCTCCATACACCCTAAAAATGCCTTCTCCCACCCAGCAACAGAAATTCCCCTTCGGCTCGTTAATTATCGCCACTCTTTTTTGTTTGTAATCTGGCTTTTCAAAGACATCCTTTCTAGGTCTATCCAGGTATGCATCCTTGCAGTCAATGTGAAAACCTTCGTATTTGCCGAGACGAAAAGCAACACGGATATCTTCTTCCCTCGTGAGAACACCTATGTCCACATTGTGGAGAAGGACTACTTCGCTTTCGGTATTATGTTCGAGGAGTTTCATTTTTTCCTCCCGCAACCTCGAAGTATCATACCACTTCGAGACAGGATATCAAGCAATTTCCTCCCTACTATAAAAAGGGGGCGCGAAAGCGCCCCCTTTTCGACGTGCCGCCGGCCGTTGCTACGCCATGTTCTTGACGCCCTTTATGTCGGGCTCGTACATGCGGATGCGGCGCTCGACTCCGCGCTCCCGCGTGATGCGGGCCATGGGACAACCTTGACAGGCGCCGAGCAACCTGACGAGGACGTAGCCTTCCTCGTCGAGACCGAGGTACTCGATGTCGCCTCCGTCGGCCTGGAGGGCGGGTTTGATCTCCTCGATCGCCTGTTTGATCTTTTCCTCGTTCATTTCAGCCTCCGGAGGTCGGGGAAGGAAACGGCGGCTTACTGCGGCTTGATGGCACCGACCGGGCAGGCGTCGACGCAGGAGCCGCAGTCGATGCAGGCGTCGGCGTCGATGCTGTAGTGCGGATCCCCCTCGTGGATGGCGCCCACGGGGCAGGAATCGATACAGCTGCCGCAAGCAATGCACTCTTCGGTGATAACGTGAGCCATGGATTCCTCCTTCGATGGTTTGACAACCGGAAGTATAACCCCCTCGCAGGGGGATGCAACTCAAAAAGTCAGGACGAAGCGCCCGCCTTGGGGCCGTTGTCGTTCTTGAGCGCCTCCGCGAGCACGCGGACGGTGTCCGCCTCGTTCAGCACGCGGCGTTCCTGCTCTATGCGGGTCCTCAACGCCCCCACGATGCCCTTTATGCCCTCCAGCAGAGCGCTGCGGTCGTAGAGCAGGAGGTCCTGCTTGCGCGCCGCGAATTCCTTGGCCTTCTGGGTGAACGAACCCGAGGTGACTATCACCGCGGCGTCTTCCTGCTCGGAGAGGAGCTCCCGATAGGTCTCGCGCACGTCTTCCTCGTCCAGCGTGCGCGGGGGATGGACGGGATAGATGAGGTACTTGCGGTCGTCGCGCGCCATCCGCATGTATATGCCGCTGGAGAGCACCACCGTGGAATGCTCCACGCGGAAGCCCATCTTCTCGAAGAACTTCCGCACGAAGTACTCGAATTCCTCGTTGCCGCGCTCCTCCGAGGTGTCGCGGTCGAGCGACTCTATGGCCCCCGGCGCCATCAGCTGCGAGAACCAGGCCGCCTCGCCGCTCATGCGGTCTATGCGGGTGCGTATCTTTTCCTTGAGCTTCTCGAGCTCCTCCTGCTCGGCCAGCTTCTTGCGGGCGTCGGCTATCATCGAGTTCACGGCGGCGCCCTTGTGGGTGTAGTCGTAGTAGGAGTAGAGATAGGCGAGGAGCGCTCCGAGGAGCAACACCAGAGAGGCGTAGTAGACGAGCTTCCCCACGGTGGTGAACAGCGAGAGGAAGGCTATGTCCAGCAAGAGGCCCGCCACCGCCGCCACCACCACCACGGTGCAGATGATGGAGCGCTTGTAGAAGCGTTCGAGCACCTCGTCCGAACGGACCATGAGGTCCGCTATGCGCATGGAATAGTCGCTCTCCTTGGCGTGGTCGTCGGTCGCCGTCATGTGTCGGACTCCGTCTCTGTCCGGCGGAAACCGGAGGCGAGCCCTCCGGATATGAGGATCGGCCTGCAGGGCGCGCCGTCGCCTCCTTCCACGGGGAGGGGCGGGCCCACGAAAAGATACACGCCTGCGGGCGGGAGGTCAAGCGAGAGGTTCTCGAGCACAAGCACGTCGGCCTCGAGAAGCGTCCTGTGCACCGGGAAGGGCGGGCCCTGCTCCACCGAGAGGGCGTCGGTGCCCACGATGGAGAGGCCGCGCTCCACGAGCAGTTCGGCGGCGGGCGCGGTGAGCGCGGGCGGGGCGGGGCCGAAGCGGAGCAAAAGTATGCGCTCCCGCATGGGAAGGCGGCTCAGCAGCTCCAAAAGCCCGTCCGGATCGGCCGGTGCGTCCAGCAGGCGGGCGAGCCCGATGAAGCGGTCCGCCGGGTAGTCGTCGGCGGCCGCTCCGCCGGGGATCATGTGGAGGGGGAAGTCGTAATGGGAGGCGGAATGGGTGGTCATGAGCAAAGACGATATGCGCCAGCCGTCGGGGGAGAAATGGGGTTCGAGGGAGGGCGGCGTATCGCCCGGGAAGCGCGGGGCCCGCGGTCCGACTACGGTGCCTATGTCGTATATCCTCACGGCTCCGCCTTTCCCGGTTCCGGCTCCACGGGGCGGGTGGCCACGCTGATGTCGGTGAATCCGGCCCTCCGGCAGACGTCCTCCACCTCCACCACGCGGCCGTGGCGGCAGTCCACGTCGGCGAAGATGAGGACGGTGTCGCGCGTCGCGCGGGCGTCCTTGAGGAGAAAGAGGAGCTCGTCGGGGGTGACGCGGCGGGGGCCCATGTAGATCACGTCGTCGGCGGTGATGAAGACCTCCACCCGCGCGGGCGGGAGGGTGAAGGTGTCGCGGGCGGAGGGGAGCGTGACTTTTATGCCCGCCTGCAGGACGTAGTTGGATGTGAGCATGAAGAAGATGAGAAGCAGGAACACCACGTCCACGAGGGGCGTGATGTCGAGGCGGCGGAGCGAGGGGTCGCGGGAGGAACGGACGAATCGGAACCTCAAGCGCTTCCCCCTTCCATGAGCCTGACTATGTCGGCGGAGGCGAGCTCGAGCTCGGCCGCCACCGCGTCCGCCCAGCGGTCGAGGAAGCTGTAGGCCACGTACACCGGTATCGCCACGGTGAGGCCCGCGGCGGTGGTGATGAGGGCGGTCCAGATGCCGCCCGCCACGACGTCGGCGCCCACTATGCCCTGCCCCGCCGCGGAGGCCTGCTGGATGGCGGCGAACGAGTCTATCATGCCCACCACGGTGCCGAGCAGGCCCAGCAGGGGCGTTATCTGGGCGATGACGCCGAGCAGGGTGAGGTTCTTGTGGAGGGCCGGCAGGAGGCGGGCCGCCTCGGCCTCCACCGCCTCACGCAGTTCCTCGGGCGAGCGGTCGCGGTTGAGGATGGCCACCTTGGCGAGCTGCGGGAGTATGCCGGGAGAGCGCTCGCACAGGTTCAGCGCCGCCGCCGGGTTGAAGCCGCTCGTGAATATGTCGCCGAGCTCGGAGAGGAACCGCGCCCTGCCCTGGGAAGCCTCGCGCAGGCGTAAAATGCGTTCGGCGATTATGCCCACCGCGATCACCGAGCACGCGAGGATGGGATACATCAGGAAGCCGCCGCGGCTGAACAGGGAAAAGAGGTCGGTCTCCACCTTCAGCTCCTCAGAATCTGATCTCTACGCCCGCGAGAAACCACGAGCCCCGGCCCGGCCAGTCCTTCCGGACCTCGTAGTCCTTGTCGCCGACGTTCTCCGCCCGCAGGAAGAAGCGGAGATAGGATTCGACGGTATAGGATAACTCGCAATCGAACAATGTAAAGCCCCCGATGTGCTCGTCGGAGAACGCCGAGACGAACCGCCTGCCGCTGAAGCGCGCCTCCAGCGAGAGGGAGAGGCGCTCCGACAGGGAGAGCGTAACGCGCGCGGAGCCCCGCCACTCGGGAAGATAGGGGAAGCGCCGTGCGGGAGGGCCGGTATCCGCCGATGTCCAGGAGAGCGAAGTACGAAAACGCAGGAAGGAAAGCGGGTTCGTCTCCGCGGAGACGGAGATCGAGAGGAAATCCGCTTCCTCCATAGTGTGGAAGAGGAGGTAGCCGTCCGCTCCCGCCTCCGCGTAGAGTTCGTCGGAAGCGGAACGCCAGGACACCGAGGCCGTGACGGAGACGGAAGCGGCGAAGGCCACGTGGGCGGAGACCGACGCGTCGAACGACGTCGTCACGGAGGGCGGCGAGATCCACGGATCCACCCTGGGGGAGCCGGTGAGATCGGAATCCAGCGAGGGCACCCGGCAGGAGACGCCCAGCTCGCCGCTCAGCCGGAACCGGGGGTTCACCAGCCAGCCGATGGTGAGTTTCGGCGCGATCACCACCCTGCTCTCCCCTGCGAGATGGGCCCCGAAGACGGCCCCGACCGAGAAGGAACCCGACCGGATGAGGTAGTCGTCGCGCATCTCCAGGGAGGCGAACACGTCGTCGGAATCGCCTTCCGCCCCGGTGAACGCCCGTTCCCAGAGGCGGAGCGAGAGCGTCTTTTCCTCGTCGGACAGAAGCACGCTAACGCCCGTGCGCCGTTCGGAGGCGTAGTGCGATGCGCGTTCCACCTCGAAGTCGTCGTAGAACACGCCCACGAGCAGGTCGGTCCCTCCGCCGAGGGTGTAGCCCGCGCGGAAGTCGAAGGACTGGCCGTCGTCGGTGCGCCGGGTGAGTTCGGGCGAGGGGGCGCCGTCCGGCCCCAGGAGGTCGTAGCGTCCTATGAGGTAGGAGGAGGACAGGCGGAGCCTCACGCCGGAATCGAAGCGGTAGTCGAGCAGCAACGACC
>QNBY01000114.1 GCA_003644275.1 Planctomycetota bacterium | reverse complement strand
GCTAAAATACCCTTCAAGGAGGCGAAAACATGCGGATACGAACGGGATTCCGTTTCGCCGAGGACTCCGGCCCGGGCGGCGTCTTCGAGCGCAAGCAGGCCGCCGAGGAAATAGCCAAGGACCTCGTGAAGAAGCTCTCCGAGGAAAAGAAGAAGGAAGAGGAGGTCAAGAAGCTCCGCGCCAAGCCAAAACGCAGAGTGGTCGTACCCATCGCGCTCGGCGTGCTCGTCCTCGTACTCGCCGCCTACCTCATCGCCTTCCCCCCCGTCACCTACCGCTATCCCCATCCCGCCACCGTGGGAATGCCCAAGAAGTGGACGCCCGAACTCGAGGAATGCGTCAACGCCCTCTGGCGGTACCGCGCCGCGGTGGAGCGCTACCGCTTCAAGCACGAGGGCAAGAACCCCTCCTCCCTCCAGGAACTCCTCGCCGCCGAGCCCGACCTCCCGAAAGTTTGTCCGGTCTCCAACAAACCCTACATATTCGAAAAGACCGGTGACGGCGGCTTCCGCATCGAGGCGCCCGACCCCAAGGCGCTGGGGGTGACGGCCCTCTACCTCGATTCGGCCGTGCCCGCCCCCAAGATTGAACCGTGAGCCGATGAGCGGCAGGAACACCGAGCGCATAAAGCTGGAGAGTTACCTTCTCCGCAGCGGTAAGGTGACGCCGGAGCAACTCGCCGAGGCGCGCGAACGCCAGCGGGGAGCCAAGCGCCCCCTTCAGGACGTCCTCGTCGAGATGGGCTTCGTGGACGAGCAGGACATCTTCAACTGGCTCAAGATGTTCACCGGCATCCCCGTCGTGGAGCTCGCCGACTCGGAGGTGGACGAGAAGGCCGCCAAGCTCGTCCCCTACAAGTTCGCCGTCTCCAACGGCGTCATCCCCTTCAGGATAGAGGGCGACCAGCTCTACGTCGCCATGAGCAACCCCCTGGACGTCAACGTCCGCGACGAGCTCCGCCGCCTCACCGGCTTCGAGGTCAAACCCTTCCTCGCCCTCCCCAGCTCCATACAGAAGGCCATCGAGCGCGTCCACGAGGTGGACGACACCATCTACGACGTCCTCAAGAACATAATGGTGGACGACGAGGGCATCAGCTTCGTCTCCGACGAGAACGAGCAGGCCGGGGACGACGCCGAGCTCGCCGTCGAGGACACCGGTTCCTGCAACCCCATCGTGAGGCTCGTGAACCTCATCCTCGCCGAGGCGGTCAAGGTCCGCGCCTCCGACCTCCACATCGAGCCCTGCAGGCAGATTGTCTTCGTCAAGTACCGCGTGGACGGCATGTTGCGCACCGTGATGAAGCTCCCCACCGTCCTCATGCCCCGCATAACCGCCCGAATAAAGATAATGGCGAAGCTCGACATCGCCGAGAAGCGCGTCCCCCAGGACGGCCGGGCCTTCATCGCCGCCCGCGGCCGCAAGTTCGACCTGCGCGTATCCACCCTCCCCACCATCTACGGCGAGAAGACCGTAATAAGGATACTCGACAAGTCCTCCAACGTCATCGGCCTGGAGAACCTCAACCTGCTCCCCAAGGAAAGGGAGCGGCTCGAGGCCATAATCACCAAGCCCTACGGCATGTTCCTCGTCGTCGGCCCCACCGGCTCCGGAAAGTCCACCACCCTCTACTCCATCCTCCAGAGGGTGAACCGCGAGGACAACAACGTCATAACCGTCGAGGACCCCGTCGAGTACAACCTCAAGGGCGTAAACCAGGTCCAGGTCAACTACAAGGCCGGCCTCACCTTCGCCAAGGCCATCCGCTCCATACTCCGCCAGGACCCCGACGTCGTCATGGTGGGCGAGATACGGGACGCCGAGACGGCGGAGATATCCGTCCGCGCCTCCATGACCGGCCACCTCGTCATGTCCACCGCCCACACCAACGACGCCCCCTCCGCCGTCACCCGCCTCCTCGACATCGGCGTGGACAAGTTCCTCATCGCCAGCTCCCTCCTCGGCGTCATCGCCCAGAGGCTCCTCCGCCGCCTCTGCCCCCACTGCAAGGAAACCTACCGCCCCGACGAACGCCTCCTCGCCAAGATAGCCTCCCAGCTCCCCTTCAAGGAAGGACAGGAATTCTACCGCGCCGTGGGATGCGAGCATTGCGACTTCACCGGCTACAAGGGCAGGATGGCCGTCTTCGAGATAATGCTCGTGGACCCCACCATCCGCGAGATGATCCTCGACGGCGAAAACGACCGCGCCATCATGTACTACGCCGTCAAGGCCGGAATGGACACCCTCTTCATGTCCGGCCTGCGCCGCGTGTACGCCGGAGACACCTCCCTCGACGAGCTCCTCCGCGTCGTCGAGATGCAGGACATGGACATCCTGCTCTGTCCCGAGTGCGGCTCGCCCGTCGAGGAAGACTTCCACTTCTGCGTCCACTGCGGCCATAAGCTTTCCTTCCACTGCCCGAACTGCGGCGAGCCCGTCAAGAGCGCCTGGCGGTTCTGCAGGAAATGCGGCGCCGACCTCGGGCGCTCCCTCCCCCTCCCCGCCGAGGCCCGCGCCGCCGAACCCTCCCCCGAGGAAACCGTCGAGCGCCCCCTCCTCCTCATCGTGGACGACGACAAGAGCATACGCCGCATGATAAAGATAGCCCTCCGAAAGTCCTTCAAGACCATCGTGGAGGCCGACAACGGCCTCGACGGACTCCGCTTCGCCCGCCAGCTCCGCCCCGACATGATGGTGCTCGACGTGATGATGCCCGGCATGACCGGCTTCGAGGTCTGCAAGAAACTCCGCTCCTCCCTCGAGACCTCGCAGGTGCCCGTCATCCTCCTCACCGCCCTCTCCGAGGAGGAGGGCCAGCAGGAAGGCATAGACGTGGGCGCCGACGACTACATCACCAAACCCTTCTCCCCCGCGAGGCTGAAGGCCAGGGTGGAGCTGCTCATGAAGCGCCGCATGAGGCTCATGGCTCCGGCGGGAGGCGTCTCCGCGTGATAGCGGTCCTCTCCGACATACATTCCAACCTCCCCGCCATCGAGGCCGTGCTCGCCGACGTCAAGGCCCGCGGCATCACCCGCATCTTCTTCCTCGGCGACCTCATCGGCTACGGCCCCGACCCCTTCGAGGTGCTCGCCTTCCTCTCCCTCTTCGAACTGAAGGTCATCGGCAACCACGACGAGACCCTCCTCAACGGCGTCCCCGCCGGCTTCAATCCGGTGGCCCGCCGCGCCGCGGAGTGGACCGTCCGCCAGGTCCACCCCGACCACCACCGCAACCGCCTCGCCTTCAAGGCCCTCAGGCTCAAACGCCGGGCGCTCGAGACCTTCTCCCGAATGCCCCGCCAGGCCGTGGCGGAGGGCATGATCTTCTTCCACGACACCCCACTCGCCCCCGGCAGCTCCGACTACGTCCGCGACGAGAACGACGCCCGCCGCTCCTTCGAGATGTACCCCGACTTCAGCGTCTTCTTCGTCGGCCACTCCCACCTGCCCCGCATTTTCACCGCCGACGCCGTCCTCGTCCCCCGCCCCGGCAGGTTCTACCCCTTCGACCGAAAGATGATCATAAACGTGGGCTCGGTGGGCCAGCCCCGCGACAAGGACCCCCGCGCCTGCTACGTGATACTGGAGGAAGGCGGCTTCCGCTACATCCGCGTCCCTTACGACGTGGACGCCGCCGCCCGCCGCATACTCGAGAACCCCGAACTGGACAACTTCCTGGCCCAACGCCTCCTGCTCGGAAAATGAGACGCGCGCTGCCGTTCCTACTTCTCCTGCCCCTCCTCTTCCTCCCCGCCCCCTCCGGCGGCGAGACGGTCCTCGCCCCGCCTTCCCCCCGCGCCTCCGGACCGTCCGCGCCCGCCCGCGCTGCGGGCATCTCCGCCGCCCTCGACCGGGCCGACGCCCTCGTGCGTGAAAAGGACTCCGCCGCCCTCCGCCCGCTCCTCACCTGGCTCCTCCTCGTCCGCGACGGCGTCGCGGCCCCCTTCCGGCCCCCCGACTTCGCCGCACGCCTCGAATCGCTCCTGAAGGACGCCGCCGCGCTCGACCCCGCCCTCCCGCGCGCCGCCCTGGTGGACGCCCTCCGCTTCCGCACCCTCGCCGCGCGCACCGCCCGCGAGGGCTTCGAGCGGGACGAGAGATTCGCCGCCCGCCTCCGCGCCCTCCCCGGAGCAGCGGACATCGCCCGCCGCACCGCCTCCTTCGAGTGGTTCGGAGAGGGCGACCGCGCGGGCGCCCTCCGCCTCCTCTATCTGCTCGAACCCCGCGCCGCCCTCGACCTCGCCCGCCCCTGGCTGTCCTCCGACAACACCGCCCTCAGGATAGCGGCCGTCAGGCTGTTCGGGCTGTCCGGCGACGCCTCGCTCGGAAAGCGCTTCCGAAAACTCTCCCGCGACACCGACCTTCCCCCCGAGCTCCGCGCCGAGTACGCCCTCGCCGCCGAGAGGCTCGGGGCGGGCGGAGCGGACCTCCTCGCCTCCTTCCTCCTCTCGCCGAACCTGGAGACCGGCCTGCGCATGAGGTGCCTATCCGCCCTCGCCGCCCTCGGCCCCTCCAAGGGCGCCGACCCCCTCATGAGGCTCGTCCTCTCCGGTGCCGGCGACCCCCTCCTGGTAACCCGCGCGCTGGACCTCCTCGCCTCCTGGAAGGAACCCCGCCTCACGCCCCACCTGTCCCGCTTCCTGGAGAAGGGCGGCCCCGAGATGAAGGCCGCCGCCGTGCGGGCCGTGCGCCTGATGAAGGTGGCCCGGCTCTACGGCGCGGTGGCGGACCTGCTCCGCTCCGGCGACGCGGATTCCACCCTCGTCGTCGAATGCCTCCGCTGCCTCGGCGAGAGCGGCCTGCCGGGCGACATGATCCCCCTCGTCGCCGACTTCCTCTACGACAAACGCTTCGAGGTACGCATCGAGGCCGCCTTCGCCCTGCAAAATCTCTCGGGCGAGGACTTCGGCCTCCGCCGCGGCATGGACCCGCGCGAGCAGGAAATCATCCTCCGCAAGGTCAGGGTGTGGTGGCAGAAGAGGAAGAAGGCGGCTCCCTGAACTCCGCTATCTCCTCGAGCGGCTTCTTCGGAGGGCCT
>QNBY01000113.1 GCA_003644275.1 Planctomycetota bacterium | reverse complement strand
TGGTGTTGAAGTACCAGTCCTGCTTTTCCTTCTTGCCGTCTATGGTGTACTCCACCGTCACGTGGTAACGGGCGCCCCTCTTGAACGGCTTCTCGCCCAGGATGAGTATCTGCCCCTCGTTGTTCGGCCTCGTCGGGTGGGCTGGGCGCTTGGGCCAGAAGCAATAGGAAGACACCTCGATCTCTTTCTTCTTCCTCTTGTCCACGTAGTAGAGCGCGGCCTTCACGTCGTCTATCTCGTGGCTCGCGTTCTCCCATTGCAGGGTTATCGGAAAGCTGCAGGAAACGCCGCCCGGCCGGGGATCGGGCGTCTCGCCCCCGTACTTGCCGTAGTACACGTAGTAGCGTATGGTTTGCTCCGGGGCGGGGATCATGATGGGATAGTTCCACTTCATGTACTCCTCGTCGCGCAGGTATTCCCCGTTGAACACCGACACGACTCCGTCCTCGCCGATGCCGAACCCCTTGGTGTCGGGGAAGAAGAACTGGGTGCGGTGGTAGAACTGGCCGATCAGGTCGCCCATGGCGACTATCGCGCCGTCGAAGCAGAAGAAGATGCTACGCTTCATCTCCTCGCATTCCGGCGTGTAGCCCAGGTGCCCCGGCTTGGGATTCTGCACTATGTTCCAGTCGGCCATGTCCGCGCCGTTCAGCGAGATGAACTTGGCGTAGATGCGGCACTTGCGCGAGAGCTCCTCGTCGAGCGGAAGCAGGGGGAGCCCCATCTCCATGCGGAAGTCGTTCAGCACCGCCATGGCCGCCCGCTCGTTGGGATAGCACTTTATCGGCACCAGTTTCGCCTTCAGCTTCATCTTCTTGCCCGAGCCCGTGAACTCGAGGTCCGTAAGGTTCCAGTCGTAGTACCATTTCACGGGCATTATGGGCGACACGGCGCTGCGGGCCCCGAGCATGACGGCGTCCACCTTCGGCTCGAACCACTTGCCGTCGCAGTCCATGTCGAAGAAGGATATGGTCCCCTTCGGGAGCTTCGCCTGGCGGTACACCGCGTTGAAATAGGCCCAGTCCCCCGTCACCGGGTGGCGGTAGATGCAGATGCGGTGGGCCTCCTCCCCGGACCTCACGGTCACCACCGTGGTCTTGCGTATGTTGCGCGGCTCGCTCCCTTCCCACGACACCTGCAGGGTCTTGTCGTCCACCCGCACCGCCTTCACCTTGATGCCGTACACCTCGAACTCGTCGAGCGTGATGTAGTTCACGAACTCCCGGTACTGGCAGCGGAAGGGTTCGTCGAACTCTATCTCCTTGACGGGGAACTCCTTCGATATCTCCTTGGCGAGCCTCATGTTGTCCCTTTTCTTCTTCTCGCCTCCCGCAGGCAGGGCGAGCACGAACGCGAGCACCGCCGCGAGGGCGAGCGCCGTCTTGAGCGTGTGGGAGAAGCGCATGGTCCCTCCTTTTCTCTTTTTGAATCGGGAGCTTCCTCCCGCCGATTATAATACCCCGGTTGACGGAGAGTTTCAACAGGAGAACCCATGATAAGGATAACCCACGAGCGCAACCTTCGCGCAAAGGCCGAATCGCGCGGCTTCACCGTCTACGCCGACCAGGACGGGAAGTCCGGAGGCGACGATTCCGCAATGAGCCCCTACGAGCTCTTCCTCGCCTCGCTCGGCCTATGCGTGATTTCCTATTTCGTCTATTTCTGCCGCAAGAGGAACCTGGATCCCCACGGCGTGGAAATCACGGTGGACCAGGACCTGCCCGACTCCCCGGGCAAGTTCCGCAAGATGATAGTGTCCGTGACCTTTCCCCCCGGCTTCCCCGAGAAGCACAAGAACGCCGCCCGGAAGTTCTGCGAGGTGTGCTCCGTCGGCAAGGCCATAAAGATAGGATGCGACGTGATCTACGAGTACCGCTGAACCCGCCTCACTTCAGCGAGTACTTCACTATCAGCTTCCTGAGCGTCGAGCGGTTGATGCCGAGTATCCGCGAGGCCTGCACCTGGTTCCCGTTGGTGGTCCGCAACGCCCAGGCGATGAGCGGCTTCTCGAAGGTGTCCATCACGCGGTCGTACATGTCCTCCGTCTCGCCCGGCCTGTAGAGCGACTCGCATATCCCCTCCACCATTCCTTCCACGGAGAGGGCCGCTCCCCTCTTTCCGCTCCTCACCTGGGGCGGCAGGTGTTCCGGCAGTATCACGTCCCCCTCGCACAGGAACCACGCCCGCTCTATGGCGTTCCTGAGCTCCCTCACGTTGCCGGGGAAGTCGTGCCGCTTCAGCACCTCCATCGCCTCGCTCGACACCACCACCCGCTTGCCGGTCTTCCTCTCCAGGTTCAGCAGGAAATAGGCCGTGAGTATGGGAATGTCCTCCTTCCTCTCGCGCAGGGGAGGCAGCGAAATCTCCACCACGTTCAGGCGGTAGTACAGGTCCTTGCGGAACTCCCCGTTCTCCACCAGCTCCAGCAGGTTGCGGTTGGTGGCCGCTATCACCCTCACGTCCACGTTTATCGGCCGCGTTCCCCCCACGCGCTCGAAGGTCCGCGTCTCGAGGAAGTTGAGCAGCTTCACCTGGGTGAGCGGCGGAAAGTCGCCTATCTCGTCCAGAAAGAGCGTGCCGCCGTCCGCTATCTCGAAGTATCCCTTCTTCTCGCGGAACGCCCCCGTGAAGCTTCCCTTCTCGTGGCCGAACAGCTCGCTTTCGAGTAGCGTCTCGGGCAGCGAGGCGCAGTTCACCATGACGAACGGCTTGCCGGAGCGCCCCGAGTTGTTGTGTATGAGCCGCGCGCACAGCTCCTTGCCCGTCCCCGACTCCCCGCTCAGAAGCACCGTGACGTCCCCGCGCGACACCGCCCCTATCTGCTTGAAGACCTCCTGCATCGCGGGCGAGCAGCCGACCATCACCTCCAGGTGCGCCCGGTGCGACAGCTCCCGGTAGTATTTCTCCACCTCCTCGTCGTGCCGCACGTGCTTCAGCCCCTTGTGGATGACCTTCAGCACCGTCTCTATGTCCTCTATCGGCTTCAGCAGGTAGTCAACCGCGCCGAGCCTTATCGCCTCTATCGCCGTCTGCGTGGTCCCGTGGGCGGTTATCACGATGACGGGGCAGTCCGGGAAGCGCTCGCGGAAGAGGGGCAGGGCGCTTATGCCGTCCATGCCCGGGAGCCTCACGTCCAGGATGATGAGGTCCGGCTCGAAGGCCGCCGCCTTCTCCAGCCCTTCCTCGGCGCTCGAGGCGTCCTCCACCTCGAACCCTTCTTCCTGCAGAAGGTCCCGGAACGCCCAGCACACGCTCTCTTCGTCGTCAATCACCAGTATCCGGTTCATCGCTGCCCTCCAGCGGTTTGAAGGACGAGGTGGGGACCTCCGTCAGCCTCCTCCCCTTCGGCGAAATGGGCAAGAACAGCCTGAATATGGTCCCCTTGTCCGTCGAGACGAACCTTATCCTGCCCCCGTGCGCCTCCACTATCTTCTTGGCTATGGCCAGCCCGAGGCCCGTGCCCGCCTTCCTCGTCGAGAAGAACGGCTCGAAGATCCTCTCCCGTATCTCCGCAGGTATGCCCGGCCCGGTGTCCTCTATCGCTATGGTGCACACCGTCTCGCCCTCCACCTTCGCCAGCCCCGCCGACACCGTCAGCGTGCCGGACTTCGCCATCGCCTGCATGGAGTTGATGATGATGTTCAGAAGCACCTGCCGCAGTTGCACGGGGTCCACGAAGACGTGCGGGAGGTTGTCGGCGTAGGACTTCACCACCGTTATGCGCGCGTGTTCGAGTTGCCGCCGCAGAAGCAGAAGCGTCTCCTCTATCACCTCCACCACCGACGTCTGCCGCATCTCGGGCTTGTAGGGCTTGCCGAAGTTTATGAGCTGGTCCATGTGGTGCTTCAGACGGTCCATCTCCCGCATCATCACGTCCAGCCGCTCGAGCGCCTGGGCGTCCCCCGCCAGCTTCCGCCTGAGCACCTGGGCGGTCATCCTCATCGCGGTGAGCGGGTTCCTCACCTCGTGCGCTATCGCAACCGTGAGCTGGTTGAACACGGCTATCTTCTCCGAGGCGAGAAGGTCCTTCTGCGCGCGTTTCAGCTTCGTTATCGAGGACAGAAACGAGCGCGCGAGGTCCCCTATGGGGCCGCGGGCCTGCAGGTAGGGCAGGTCGGTGCTGCTCTGCTCCACCGCGCGGCCCGCCGCCTTCGCCAGCACCCGCTGCGGCTCCACGTAGAACAGGTGAAGCAGGAAGGCCGCCACGAGCCCGGCGGCGAGCGCCAGCAACGCCGCCTCCGCCTTCTCGCGCGCCGTCATCGGAGGGGGCGAGAGCACCCGCTCCGGGTATCGGATGAATATGTGCCGCACCAGCAGGTGAGACTTCACCGGAACGGAGAGGAACAATCCCCCTTCCGTCTCCACGTCCCCCGCCGTCCCGTCCGACATGGCCGCCACGAGCCCCCTCTTGGCCCTCTCCACCAGTCCCTTGGGAGCCTCCCTTATCCCGTCCTCGGTGAAGACCGCTACGCCCCCGCCCGTGACCGCGGCGAGCTTCCGCACGTAGTCCGCCGCGAGCAGCTCCGGGTTCTCCAGCAACGCGCGCGTCAGCGCCTCGGCGCGCCTCGCGAATCCCTCCCTGGCGACGCGGACGGCGCTCCCCGCTCCCATCGCCCTCCCTCCGATCACCGCCGCGAGGAAGAGCAGGGCGAACACCACCGCATTGCGAACGAAGCCCGTCACTCTCTATCCGTCTCCGATCTCTATCTCCAGCCCGTCCCAGGCGAACTCCACCCCGGCGGGCAGGCGCGCCGAATCCCTCCCGTGCATTATACCGTGTCCCATGTGCGTTAGAAAGGCCCGCTTCGGCCCCACCTTCTCCACCACCGCGCAGGCCTCGTCCACCGTGAAGTGGGTGGGATGGTCGCGGAACCTCAGGGCGTTGAGCACGAGCACCTCCACCCCTTCCAGCAGCGCGAGGCTCTCGGGCGGGATGACCTTCGCGTCCGTCACGTAGGCGAACTTCCCGAACCTGAACCCGTGCACCTCCATCGTCCCGTGTATCGCCCTCACGGGAACCGCCTCCACCCCCTCCGCCTCGAAGGGGGCCTCGCCGAAGAAACGGGGCTCGAACCG
>QNBY01000112.1 GCA_003644275.1 Planctomycetota bacterium | reverse complement strand
TCCCACCCCGCGTCCCTTCCACAAGGTCACGCCCACCCCGCCCCCCAAGGTGGAGCCCGTCCTTCCCCCCGTCTCCAACTTCGCCGTCGTGTCCGTCCCCGGCGAGACCGTCCTCGCCTGGAGCAGGCCGGCGGGCATGAAGGACGTGAGGCTCGCGGGCTACTACGTCTTCCGCACCACGCCCGACAAGCCGCTGGGCGCCTTCCTCTACGAGAATAAGCTCAAACTCGAGCTCGGCAAGGGAGCGGGCGCCGCCGAGCCCCTCGCCGGGCCGTTGCGCTCCGAGCGCTACACCGACACGACCGTCCTGCCCGGCACGGAGTACGTGTACGTCGTGGTGGCCGTGGGCTACCCCGCCCGAATCATGATGAAGGACGGCAAGCCCCTCACCGGAGAGGACGGCCGCCCCGTCTGGGAGGACGTCTCCGACCAGCCCCTCGGCTCGGTCTCCGTCCCCATGCGCGGCAGGACGGTGGAGGAGTTCCAGATAATCCTCAAGGGCGACATAAACGGCGTGGCCGCCAACTTCCTCGTCTTCAAGTGGCTGCGCGACGAGAAGCGCTGGGAGCCCCGCACCTTCACCGGCGTCGTCATCGGCTCCAGGGTGGGCGGCAAGGTGAAGGTCGCGGGCCGCGAGATGGATTTCGACACCGGCTGGGTCCTCGAGGCGATAGACCGTCAAAAAGTGGTCCGGGACGGCAGAACGGTCACCCTCACCTACGCCCTCCTCTCCCGCCTGAGCGGCACGCAACGCCTTGAGAAAAAGGTGTTTATGTCCAAAAGAAGACAGCCCGAGGAGCTCCGCTCCGCCTTTTCCCCGGCCAGGGAGTAGGAACCCATGAAAAAAGTTCGAGAAATTCCTTGCATTTCGTTGAAGTGCCTATATACTACTTCGCCAGAGAAGGGCTTGACTCGCTGCAGGCCCGCTGAAAACTGGGCTGAAGCGATGCCGCCGGTGACGAACAACGCGCCAGTCGCATCAAGCGTGCAGAAAGGAGAATGAGCGTATGAGAAGATGGGCTCTTGTGGTCGTCGGTTCCGTGATGGCCTTCTATCTCCTGCTGGCATTCGTGGTCCCTCCTTATGTCAGCTCCGGAGATGATGCCGCCATCGACAGCGGCAAGGTCGCCGCTCAGAACGGTGTGGTCCTCGACAGAAGCAAGGTCGCCAAAAAGCGTCCTTCTCTCGGCGGCAAGCGGCCGGAGAAGACGCCCAGGCCCACGCCCGCTCCCAAGGTGAAGAAACCCAAGAAGAGCACCAAGACCTACTCCTCCAAGAAGAAGAAGAAGGAGCGTCCTGACCTGCTTGGCCCGAAGAAGCCCGCCAAGCCCGCAGCCACAGGTGCTCCCGCAACTACGGCGAAACCCGCCGCTTCTCCTCGGCCTGCCCAGCCCGCCGAGCCCGGCGTCGAGAAGCCGGTCGTCCCCTCCAAGGAAGAGATGACCCTCGAAGAGCTCAAGGCCGAGATCGAACGCCTCAAGGTCCGCATCGCCGAGCTCACCACCAAGAAGGACGTCTCCGAGGAGGAAAAGGCCAAGGCCATCCTCGAGCTCGCCGTCAAGCAGATGGAGGTCATGAAGCAGGCCAACAAGAAGCAGGCCGAGCTCGACTTCGCCACCGCCAAGGACTTCTACAAGTCCGGCCGTCTCAAGGAAGCCTACGAGAAGGCCAAGAGCGCCGTGGCCCTCGACCCCGACAACGCCGAGTACTCCTCCTTCCTCCTGCACCTCGAGGAGCAGCTCCGCTCCGTCGTCACCGACAGCTCCTATGACCTCCTCGAGATCGAAAAGGTCAAGCAGGAGCAGATGGTCGTCGAGATCCGCCTCCTCATCGACGAGGCCAAGAGCCTCTACGCCGACGCCACCACCATGACCGGCACCGACGCGGTGGAGAACCTCAAGAAGGCCCGCATGAAGCTCGGGCACGCCGAGTTCATGCTCAACTCCATCAGCGCCGCCTACAGGCCCCAGGGCATCGAGAAGCGGATCAAGGACCTCATCGCCCTCGTCGAGGACCTCCTCAAGCAGAAGGTCATCGAGCAGAAGGAATACGAGCTCAAGGTCGCCCAGGAGTTCGCCGACAAGATCTCCAGCTGGGATGAGGAATACCTCATCAAGAGGATCAACAACCTCATCAACAGGGCCTATCTCGCCATCCACCGCGAGCAGTACAAGCAGGCCGAGCTCCTCCTCGAGAAGGTCATCAAGCTCGACCCCGCCAACCGCGAGGCCAAATACCTCCTCCGCATGGTCCAGAAGAAGGGCGACGCCGCCGCGGAGAAGGACATCGAGAACCGCTACGACCTCGAGCTCCGTCGCACGCTCCTCCGCACCAAGGAATACATGATCCCCTACGTGGACGTCATCATCTATCCCGACAACTGGGAGGAGATCAACCGCACCCGCTCCGCCGCCTCCGAGATAAAGAAGGAGGAGGTCCCCGAGTGGCAGAAGCTCATCCTCGCCAAGATGGAGCGGAAGATCAACATCACCTTCAACGACGAGACCCTCACCGATGCCATCGACGGGCTCCGCGACCTCATCGGCGTCACCATAATCGTCGATCCCGAGTCCGCCGACAGCGTCCAGAACACCATCACGCTCGACCTCAAGAACATGACCTTCCGCACCGCCCTCGAGTGGGTGCTCCGCATCGCCGGACTCGCCTGGACCCTCCAGGACGAGGCCATCTACATCGCCACGCCCGACAAGATCCAGGGCGACAAGTACATGCTCATCTACGACGTGCGCGACCTCATCGGCGCCGTCACCCACTTCGCCGGCCCCCGCATCACCCTCGTCGAGGAGGAGGGCGCGGCCTGGGAGCCCCCGGAGGAGCCCGATCCCGAGGAGCAGCTCAACAACCTCGTCGAGATGATCCAGAGCAAGATCGAGCCCAACTCCTGGGACGAGGCCGCGGGCGCCAGCATCTCCGGCCGTGAGGGCAAGCTCATCGTCACCAACGTGCCCCGCGTCCACAAGAAGATCGAGGAGATGCTCGACTCCTTCCGCAAGGCCCAGAAACTCCAGGTGTACATCAACGCCCGCTTCATCACCGTGTACAACGACTTCCTCGAGGACATCGGCGTCTCCTGGACCGGCCTCGACCGCGACACCACGCCCGACCTGCGCGGCATCGCCAGCAACGTCCCCGCCGGCTTCGCCTCCGATCCCACCGATAGCACCGGCGGATGGGACGCCTACGACTGGCGCGGCGTCATCCTCAACAACACCAGCTCCGAAATAGGCGGCCTCACCACCGTTCCCTACCAGGTGGGCGAGGGCCTCAACATGCAGTACGCCCTCCTCGGCAACTTCCAGGCCGAGGTCATCCTCAACGCCATCCAGAAGACGCGCAAGGGCATCACCCTCCTCGCCCCGCGCATCACCGTCTTCAACACCCAGCGCGCCTACATGATGGTCGCCCGCGAGGAATCCTACATCGCGGACTACGAGGGCCTCATCGCCACCCAGGCGGCCATCCTCGACCCCGTCATCAAGACCTTCACCGTCGGAACCATCCTCGACGTGAGGCCCATCATCTCCTCCGACCGCAAGTACATCACCATCGAGATGCGGCCCACCACCGCCACCCTCATCGCCCTCCGCGACTACCACATCAACGCGCTCCTCTGGGGTCAGGACTACCCCGTCTACGCGCCCATCATCCAGCTCAACAAGGTCCGCACCACTGTCGTCATACCCGACAACGGCGTGCTGCTCCTCGGCGGCCAGATTACCTCCAGCCACTTCAGGCTCTCCTCCGGAGTGCCCTTCCTCAGCAAACTGCCCGTCATCGGCCGCCTCTTCAGCCACGATGCCGAGACCAGCGACAACATGCAGCTCCTCATCTTCGTGAACGCCCGCATCATCATGCTCGAGGAGATAGAAGAGCGCATCAAGGCCCGCTAAGCCTCATTCTCCGTCCCGCAAGGGGGGGCTTCCGCCCCCCCTTTTTTTCGCGCAAAAATTGAACCCGCGCCCAAAAGCCGCTAATATCATTACGCATGTTGTGCCGCCAACCCGTAAGGGAGGTCGTCATGAAACGCACGTTGCTTTTCTCTCTCGCCCTGCTGGTCCTCCTCGCCTCTCTCGCGCCTTCCGCCCTCGCGGAGGAAAAGAAGGCCGACAAGAAAGGCTACGCCTACTACGAGTACCAGTTCGGCATCAAGCTCATCACCTACGGATTCTGGAACCTCGCCGAAAAGCACTTCCAGAACTACCTGAAGGACCCCAAGATACCAAAGGACCTCCGCCCCAAGGGATACCTCGGCCTCGCCATCCTCTACAAGGCCAGGGGGCAGAACCGCAAGGCCACTCCCAAGCAGCGCGAGGAATACTTCGACAAGGCGCTAGCCAACATCGAGGAATTCCTCCAGAAGTGGCCGAATAAGGACACCATAGAGTACCGCTCGGCCCAGGTGGAAAAGTACGGCATCGAGATAGACCGCGTCGAGGCCAAGATCAACGAGCTCGAAGGCCTCTCCCTCAAGGACCCCGAGCGCAAGGCCAAGGAAGCCGCCGCCTCCGCAAAGCTCCGGGAGGCCATCAACGAGCTCGTGAAGATCCACGCCGCCATCCGTGAGGAACGCGCCAAGTACGAGGACTCCATCTACGAGGACTGCGAGAAGCGCGGCGTCGATCCCCCCGACTACATCGTGTTCCCCGACGAGATGAACCAGCGCTGGTACAGCATCGCCTTCGTCCTCGCGCGCGCCTACCTCCTCTATCCCCGCATCTACGTCAGGGGCACCGAGGAGTTCAAGAAGGCCCTCGACTTCTCACTCACCGGCCTCGAAGACTTCGTCTGGGAGCACGACAACGACTCCGTCTACATCTACGGCGGCATATTCCTCGGCCGCCTCTACGCCGACAAGCTCGCCATCAGCAAGGACCCCGAGGAACGCCAGAAGTACAAGAACAAGGTGGACTCCGCCTTCAACGACTACGTCTTCGCCTTCGGCCCCGACGTCTACCGCCAGCTCCGCGAGCAGGCCTACAACGAGTACGCCGAGATACTCCTCGAGATAGGCTCCGCCTCAGACATCATCGAAAAGGTCTGGAACCGCTACGTCAAGGACTACCCCAACTG
>QNBY01000111.1 GCA_003644275.1 Planctomycetota bacterium | reverse complement strand
TATTCGACATGGGAGCGCCCCGCCGGTTCCTCTCCCGCTTCGTGATTCAAAAGGAAATATGCGGGAAGGGGAAGGGGAAGTGTTGAATATTTCCATTTCCGCTGTATACTATATTCCAATGGAACAACTCAATTCCTTCGCCGTGCTCGCGACGATTCTCTGTCTTCTCCAGGCCGCGGCGGCTCTCGTGGTGCATTTCTTCCGCACCCGCAAGTACGCCTACATGAAGCAGTTTCACGGGAAGGGGCCGCTGGCGTTGGGGGGCGGGTTGTCCGCGCTGGCGGCGGCCTTCGGGGTGTGGGCGCTGGGGATATACGGCGTGTGGGAGGCGGAGGCCTGGCGCGTGAGGACGGAATCGTCGCTTCTGTTCGTCTCGGCCGCGCTTCTCGCCGTCTATCTCATAAACAAGGCGGGCAGGAAGAAGCTGGCGCTGGTGGCTCCGGCCCTCTCGGCGGCGTTCATAGCCGTCTTCGTGCTGTGGGAGGGGGTGGACGTCTTTCCCGCCATGGTGTTCGCGTGCGGGCTGCTGCCGGCGGCCGCGGGGGCGGCGGTGGTCTTCGTGCGGGAGTTCGCGGCGGGGCGGGACGTTCGGGTGCTCGCGAGCGGCGTGTGCCTGCCCGCGGTGATAATCACCATGTTCGCGGCGCTGGAGGACGGGCGCCTGCTGTTCTTCCAGCCGAGGCCGGAGCCCGCTCACAAGGCGCTGTACGCGGCGCTGCTGCTGAGTTTCGCGCTGGCGTCGCTCGTGTCCCTCATACTGGCGGAGCGCGTGTTCAGCGCGTTCAAGCAGCACATCGGCTCGGTGCGGAGGATAGTCGGGGGGGTATCGTTCATACTGCTCGGCATCATCCTCGCGGGGACGTATGCCTCCCGCCACCAGGAACACGTGATGAGGAACCGTTTCAAGTACATGCTCACGAGCACGGCGTCGAGCTGCAACGAGATATTGCGGGAGCTGAAGGACCCGTCGGAGATTCCGGTGGCGAGGGAGGACGGGACCACGCCCGAAGCGGACATAAGGCGGACGGCGTTCCGGGCGTTCAACAGGCCGAGGCTGGACTTCGTGGCCGTGCTGGAGAGGGTGGGCGACCGCTACCGCATAAAGGCGTTGATAGACGACACCAGACTGGTGTTCTACGACGAGCACGCCCCGCTTCTGTCGCTCTCGCCGCCCGAGGGGTCGGAGGAACATCACGAGGAGATAGAGCCCCGCCTCGGTCTGATGGGCGGGGAGGAATGGTGCGTGGGGCTGCCGCCCTACAACAGGAGCGACCTTCTGGTGGCTTCCTTCCTCTCCCGGAGGGGGCTCCAACGCCAGGTGAAGGTGGGTCTGCTGCCGACGGACGCCATCTTGCTGGTGGGGTTCTTGCTGGTGCTTGTGCTGGGATGGGCCTGGTACCTCACCACGTTGAACGCCCTCATGGTGCAGGAAGCGTCCCGGCTGGGAACGGAGCTGTTCGAGAGCTCGCCGCTTCCGGCCCTGCTCATCAAGCCGGACACCTTCGAGCTGGTGGAGTGGAACAATGCGGTGGTCGAGATGGCCGGCAAGACGGCCGAGGAGCTGAAGGGCAAACGCCTGAACGAGGTGCTGGGCATACCGGAGGAACGGTTCGCCGAGGACATACGGGAGGTGATGAGTTCGGAGGGGGTGATAGAGCGGGAGGAGGCGGCCGTTCTGCCGGGCAAGGGCAGGAGGATAGTGAGGGAGACGCTGAAGCGGATAGAGAAGCAGGGGGTTTCCTACGTTCTCGTGGCGCTCCGGGACGTAACGGAGGAGAAGGAGTTCATCCGCCGGATCGAGAAGCACAAGGAACAGCTCTCCGCGGTGAACTCCTTGACGCTGGCGCTCATCCAGGCCACGCCGGAGCAGGCGTCCCGCGGCGAGGAGGTGTTCCGTTACGTCTTCCAGCTCATAACGGACAGCGCGAGGGAGATAATAGGGGCGGATTCCGCGGCCTTGTTCTTCGTGGACCCCGACACCCGCCAGCCGGTGGCGAGATACGTGTCCAACTTCGACATGGACAACGTCCCCGAAGGGGTGCGGCTGCGCTACAACGGAACGTTGCGCAGGCTGCTGGCGGGGGAGCTGCTGCTGTCGGAGGACATCACGGAGGAGCGGGACTTCGTGGCGTTCCCCCCGTGGCACTCGAAGTTCCGCGCCGTGCTCGGCCTTCCCCTTTTCGAGGACGGGAGGCTCATCGGCTTCTTCCTGCTCGGCAACACCACCGAGGGCAAGGCGTTCACGACGACGGACCGCGACACCTTCCAGCTCATCCGCAACATAACGCTGGTGGCCCGCCGGAGCGTGCAGAACATATTGAGGGTGAACCAGTTGCTGGAACACAACCGGTCGGTGCTGCGGACGGTGCCCTCGCCGGTGCTTATCCTGACGCCCGACATGAGGGTGAACGACGCGAACGAGGCGTTCTTCGAGCAGACGGGCTACTCGCGGGAGGAGATGGGAAGCATCCGCCTGGAGAAGCTGTTCCCGGCCTGCGAGTGTTCGCCGGAAATCATCCCGCCCGAGGGGATGACGGGCCTGCAGGAGAAGCTCGTCACGAAGTCCGGCGAGCGGGTGGACGTGAAGTTGAACATATCCACCATCCGCGACGCGGGGGGGAAGGTGCGGTTCTTCATAATGTCCTTCCTCGACATAAGCGAGCTCGTGCGGGCCAGGGAGCGGGCGGAGGAGGCGAGCCGCGCCAAGAGCGTGTTCCTCGCCAACATGAGCCACGAGATACGCACGCCGCTGAACGGCATAGTGGGGACGATATCGCTGCTGGAGGACACCGAGCTCACGGTGGAGCAGGAGGAATACCTCTCCATCGTGAAGGAATCCGCCGAGGCGCTGCTGGGGATAATCAACGACATACTGGACTTCTCGAAGATAGAGGCGGGCCGCCTCGAGATAGAGCACGCGCCGTTCAACTTGCCGGAGCTTCTGGAGCACGTGCTGGACCTCTACGCCCGCGCCGCCTCGGAGAAGGGGCTGGAGATTCTGAGCGACATATCGTTCGACCTGCCGCCGCGGGTGATAGGGGACTCGACGCGGTTGAGGCAGATACTCTCCAACCTGCTGTCCAACGCCATAAAGTTCACCGAGACGGGCGAGGTGGAGCTCATCGCCCGCGTGAAGGAGGAGGACGAGGAGAACGTGCGCGTCCTCTTCCAGGTGAGGGACACGGGGATAGGCATACCGCCGGAGAAGCTGGAGAGCATCTTCGAGAGCTTCACGCAGGCGGAGAGCTCCATAACGCGGCGGTTCGGCGGGACCGGCCTGGGGCTCACGATATGCAAGAGGCTGTGCGAGGCCATGGGCGGCAGGATATGGGTGGAGAGCGAGCCGGACAGGGGCTCGGCGTTCTCGTTCGAGCTGCCCTTCAAGAAGGCGGAAGGGGAACCCGCCGAGGAGGGCTTGGACATCTCGCTGCTGAAGGGCAGGCGGTGCCTCATCGTGGACGACAACGCCACCAACCGGAAGATACTCCGCCGGCAGCTCGAACAGTACGGCATGAGGGTGGAGACCATCCACAACGGGTTCCAGGCGCTGAGGCTGCTGGAGCGGGCGAGTTCGAAGGGGGATCCATTCGATCTGGTGCTGATGGACCTGCACATGCCGGAGATAGACGGGCTGGAGACGACGAGGCTGATAAGGGCGTCGCGGTTGTTCGGCTCGGTCCCCATCGTGCTTTTGAGCTCGTTCGCCGAGAAGGCGCCCGCCGAGGCGGCGGAGGAGCTGGGGATAAGCGCCATACTGTTGAAGCCGTGGAAGCGCTCGGTGCTCATAAGGTATCTCGTCAGGATACTGGGCGGGGAGGGCAAACCCGACAAGGCCGAGAAGCACGCCGCCAAGGAACGCGCCGAGGACACCGGGTTGTGGGTGCTTCTCGCCGAGGACCACCGGGTGAACAGGAAGATAATCACCGTGATGCTGGAGCGGGCGGGCTACCGCGTCGAGGGAGCGGCCAACGGGCGGGAAGCGGTGGAGAAGGTGCGGAAGAGGCGGTACGCGGCCGTGCTGATGGACGTGCAGATGCCGGAGATGGACGGGCTCGAGGCCACGCGCGTCATCCGCGAGGAGCTCGGGATGAAGGACCTGCCGATAATCGCCCTCACCGCCTACGCCACCCAGGGCGACCGGGAGAAATGCCTCGAGGTCGGGATGGACGCCTACGTCTCCAAGCCCGTCAAGCGGGAGGAGCTGCTGAAGGTGCTCGGCCGGTTCGCCAGGAGGGAATGAGGCTCCGCCTCGAAGCGGGGAAAACGGAAAGGCCGCCCGGAGGCGGCCTTTTTTTCTCGCGCGGGAAGGCGGGGGAAAAGGGAAGTCAGGGGAACTGCACCCTGCAGAAGAAGGAGTTCCAGCGGCCGTCACTGAGATGAAGGAGGGAGGAGCCGCCGAGAACCAGATCGTAGGACTTGAAGGCCCCGAAGGCGACGGCGCCGTCCGAAGCGGGGAGGAGGCCCGCCATCCGGAGATGCTCGAAGGGAGAGGTGAAGCCGCCCCCGCTGGCGGCGAAGTCCCAGTTCCAGGAGCTGCCGGAGTAACTGAGGTGTGCGGCGAGAAGGGCGTTCGCGTAGGAATCGGAGCCGATCGTGAAGCCCCCCTCCAACACGCCGCCGAACCAGAAGTCGCCGCCGCTCTCCATGGAGACGCAGTCCGGCCTCATGTGGGGGATGGAGACCGCGAAGTCCGGCTTGTTGCTGAGGGTCGGGCGGTAGCGGAAGGCGAACATGGAGAAGGGAGCGCCCGCTGTCCCTCTCGGGTCATCGAACGTGACGTCGCCCGTGGTGGTGTGAATGGTGGCATCATACGTGAAGCGGCCGGTGACGAGCACGCCGCCCGCGCCGTCGGAGAGGAGGAAGCAGCACTTCTCCGGCACGGAGGGCACCGGAACCAGCAGCTGCTCGGTCACGTCGGGCGGCGGCTCGGGCATCGGGTTGGTCAGCGGAGGGGGATGATACAGGTGCAGTACGTTGTTGTCGTCGTCGAGGTGCAGGAGCACCAGGTCGAAGTTCGACTCCCATACGTTTCCTTTGCCTACCTGTAGGGTGGAGGAGCCGGGGGGGATGGCGATGGCCCCCTTGAACAGCAGGACGCACCAGATGTCGCCCGTGTCGGCCTGGCAG
>QNBY01000110.1 GCA_003644275.1 Planctomycetota bacterium | reverse complement strand
CCTCTCTCGGACCATGTACCGTTTTCTGTCGAGCATCTCTTTTCCCTCCGCCGAAACGGGCCTGCGAAAATGTTAGGCGCTTTTTCAGCTGCCGCCATGAGGGGGGAAAAAGACGACGTAGGGGCCGCCGAAGCGGCCCCTACGTTCGTTTTCGCGTTCGGGCGGCTCAGGCGGTCTGCGCGCCGGCGGTCTCCGCCTCGCCCGTGAGGTACTCGTTGAAGAAGAGGGCGAACGGCCTGTAAATGGCGTGGGCGAACTTCGTGAACGGGAAGAGGATGAGCAGGTCCATGCTCGCCACCACGTGGACGAGGAAGACCACCCTGCCGAAGAAGCCTGCCTGGTCCGGCATATAGACGCAGGCCTCGAGCAGGAAGCCCGTTATCCCGGCCAGGAACACCAGCCAGAGGAAGAGCCAGTCGGAGGGCCGGGAGTGTGACCAGTACTTGTCCGGCTTGGTGAAGCGGAGCTTGAGCGCCAGCGTCGAGCCGTACACCATGGCGATGCCCGCGAGCGTGCCGAACAGCCTTATGGCGGAATAGACGCCGTAGGGGTCGTAGTGGGGGGAGTTGGGATCGCTCACGAAGGGCAGCACCGGCATGCCGGGTTCCTTGCCGAAGAGCAGAAGAAGAAGGTAGTCGAGCGCGGTGGCGGCCAGCAGGCCCAAAAAGCCCCACATTATGGTGAGGTGCACCGTGCGGCGGGTGGAGTACCAGGGACGGGAGGCGTTCTCGGAGCACTCGGCGAAACGCTGCTGGAACGCGGCTTCCTTCAGCGCCCGCCACGCCGCCGATATGGCCTCTCTCACGCTCTTGCCCTGCACCGCCGGCCCCGCGGCCCTCCTCATCTTCAGGTACATGGTCACTATGCCTATGAAGGTGACCAGCGCCGCGACTATCAGCACCGCTATGCCCATGTCGTGGATGAGCTCGAACGGCAGGAAGGCGAAGAGCCTCTTCTCCTCCGCGTTGCCCGCCTTGCTGATGAGGAAGAGGGCGAAGAACACCGATATCGCCGTGATGAAGAACCAGGTGAAGAGGGTGGAGGTGAACAGCAGCCGCGCTATGCCGGTGGGCTCGTAGCCCGCGATGGCGTAGCGGCGGGCGGAGGCCATGAACTCGCCGGGCTCGGCCTGGCGGGGGCAGGTGTCGGAGCACTCGCCGCAGTAGTAGCAGAGCCAGAGCTCGCGTGAGGAAAGCAGCCTGTCCTCCATCCCGAGCTGGCCGTAGCGTATGAGCCTGCGGGGGAAGTTGACGTCCTCCTTGGAGAGGGGACACACGGCGGAGCAGTTCCCGCAGTTGAAGCAGGCGCTCACGTCGAAAGCCCCGAAATTCTTCAGTTTCGGAATCAGGTCGGTATCGACTTTATGGCTCACCTTGCACTCCCTGCTCGTTCGTACCGTTCCGCGGGCCCGTCACTCGCCCTGGGCGGTCTCGTCGCCCTCGGCGAGGCGGTAGGAATAGTAATCCATCTCGTCCTCGTGCTCGGCTATGAGGCCGTACTTCTTCATGGACATGACGTGCCAGAGGACCTCCGGCGAAGGTATGCCGGTGGCCGAGGCTATCTCCGGCACCGTCTTGGGTCCTTCCTTCAGGACCTTCTTTATCGCCGCGCGCACGGCGTTGTACTTCTTGATGCGCTCCAGGACCTCCTTGGGCGGGGGGCCGAAACGCTCCTTGAGAATGGAGACGGTGGATTTCTTCTTTTCGGCGCTCATTTCTGTTCCTCCGCGTTCTCGTCGTAGTCGGCCACGAAAGCCTCCACCATGGCCTCGTACTGCTCCAGCGTCCAGCCGTTTATGTCTATCGCCCTCTCGGGACATACGGCCACGCACGCGCCGCAGCCCTTGCAGAGGGCGGCGTTCACGGCGGCCACCTTCACCTTCGCGCCGTCCTTCTCCTTCTCCACGATGGAGAGGGCGCCGTCGTAGTTGCAGGCGGCCAGGCAGTCGCCGCAGCCGGTGCACTTGTCCTCGTCCACGTTCGCGATGAAGGGTTCGAGCTCTATGTAGCCCGACCACAGCATCGCGGCCGCCTTCGCCGCGGCGGCGGCGGCGGAGGAAGCGCACTCCACGGTGTCCATGGGGCTCTGGGCGGTGCCTGCGAGCAGTATGCCGGGAACGGCGGTCTCCACCGGCCTGAGCTTGGGGTGGACCTCCTGCAGGAAGCCGTCGCTGCTGGAGGGGACCTTCAGCACGTCGAGCAGCTCCCTGTTGTCGCGCGGCACCATGCCGACCGCGAGCACGAGCAGGTCGAGGTCCGTCTCGAGCTCCTCGTTCCAGGAGAGTTGGTCCTTCACCCGGACGGCGAGGGGGGCCGAGGAGCCTTCCTCCACCACCGGCTGGTCCTCGACACGCCAGCGGAAGAACAGCACGTCGGCGTTGGAGGCGTCCTCGTAGAAGTCCTCGTGGCCGCGCCCGTAGGTGCGTATGTCCTGGTAGAAGTCGAACACCTTGGTGTCCGGGAAGCGCTTGCGCACCTCCACGGCGGCGTGGAGCGTCGCGGTGCAACAGACGCGCGAGCAGTACTCGTTGAGGCGGCCGCCCTCGGGGGGCTCGTGAATGCCCGCCACCTGCCTGCTTCCGACGCAGTGCAGGAAGCCGATGCGCTTGACCTCCTTGCCGTTCCATACGAGCCTGCCGCCTGTGGGGCCTTCCTCGTCGAGCATGCGGATGAGCTGGGGGAGGGTGACCACGTTGGGCAGGTGGCCGTACTCGCGGGTGTGGTCGTAGAGGTCGAAGCCGGTGGCGATGAGCACCGCGCCCGCCTTCACGGTGCGGCGGACGGGCTCGCCGTCGAGCTCAATGCCCTTGCCGCCCGCGGCCTCGACGCACTTGCCGCATTTAGTGCAGTTCTCGAAGTCGATGGCGGGCAGGGCGGGCGCGCAGCCCTTCCAGGGCATGTAGATGGCCTTGCGCTTGGAGAGGCCGTAGTCGAATTCGTCGTCCACCTCCACGGGGCAGGCGGAGAAGACCTTCTCGGGATCGTCGAGGGGGCCGGTGACGCCGCGGGGGGCGGTCTCGAGCGTTACGTCGAACATGCCGAGCGCGCCGGATATGCCCTTGACCTCGGTGAGCGTGAGCACCTCGATAGAGGGGTCGTTCTGCACCTTCTCGAACAGCTCGGCGAGGACCTCGCGCGCGGGCGTCTCGGTGGGGAAGAGCTTGTCGAGCCTCGCCACGCGGCCGCCGAGGAAGGGGGTCTTCTCCACGAGCGTGACTCCGAAGCCGCGGCGGGAGAGGTCCACCGCCGCCTTGAGGCCGGTGATGCCGCCGCCTATGACCACGACGCGGCGCTCGGCGGTCACCCTGACGGGCTCGAGCGGCTGGAGCGTGCGGGCCTTGGCCACCGCCGCGGCCACGAGCCTGAACGCCTTCTCGGTGGCCTCGTCGGGGGTGGACTTGTGGCTCCAGCTCACCTGCTCGCGGATGTTGGCGTGTTCGTACAGGAACGGGTTGAGCCCGGCCCTCATCACGGTGAGGCGGAAGGTGGTCTCGTGGAGGCTGGGAGCGCAGGAGGCGACTATGACGCGGTTGAGGCGCAGCTCGCGCACGTCCTTCTCTATCATCCCCTGGCCGGGATCGGAGCACATGAAGGTATGCACCCTGGCGACCACGACGTCGGGAAGTTTCTCGGCCATCTCGGCGACCTTCTCGACGTCCACCACGTCGGAGATGTTGCCGCCGCACCGGCAGACGTAAACGCCCACCCTCAGCGGGGCGTGGAAGCGGGGGCCTTTTTCCTGGGGAGCATCGCTCATCTGGACACCTCCTGTGCGGCGCTCTCGGTCCCGGGTTCGACGCCGAGGGAGCGGAGGTACAGCACCGTCTCCATGGCGGCGGAACCCGCTTCGGCGATGGTGTCGGGTATGTCCTTCGGGCCTGCGGCCGCGCCCGCCGTGAAGACGCCCTCCATGGTGGTGAGGGCGGGCGAGGAATGGGGCGCCTTGCGGGTGAGGAAGCCGTCCTCGGACGTCTCCACGGCGCACACGCCGGAGGGACACCACCCGGGGAGGCTCGCCTGCATGAGCACCACCATGTCGAACTTGCGCTCCTCGACGCGGCTCTCGCCTTCCTGCACCTCGACGCGGACTATGGGGTTGTGCTCGTCGTCCTCGTTTATCTTCGCCACCTTGCCCTTCACGAACTCTATGCCCATGGACTTGGCGTTCTGGTAGAACTGCTCGTAGCCCTTTCCGAAGGCGCGTATGTCCATGTAGAAGATGGTGATGTCCACGAGCGGGAGGGCGCCGGACAGCAGGATGGCCTGCTTGATGGCGGCCATGCAGCATATCCTGGAGCAGTAGGGCACGCCGATGGACTTGTCGCGCGAGCCCGCGCAGAGGACGTAGGCGACGCTCTCGGGCATCTTGCCGTCCGAGGGGCGCAGCACCCGGCCGTAGGGACCGTGAGGGGCGAGCAGGCGCTCCACCTGGAGGGGGTTCAGCACGTTCACGAGCTCGTCGCCGCGGTACTCCGGCTTGGTGTTCATGGGGGAGAGCTCGTAACCCGTGGTCAGGACCACGGCGCCGAAGGAGAGCGTCTTCTCCTCCGGCTGCTGGTCGTATTCGATGGCGTCGGCGGGGCAGACGGTCTCGCAGCGGCCGCAGCGGATGCAGTTGTCGATGTCGAGCAGGGCCACCTGGGGGATGGCGTTGGTGAAGGGTATGTAGATGGCCTTCCTCGCGCCCAGGTTGCCCTCGAACTCGTCGGGCACGTCCACGGGGCAGACGTACTCGCACTTCCTGCAGCCGATGCAGTTCCTCTCTCTGACGAAGCGGGGCTTCTGGATCACCCTGGCGGAGAAGAAGCCGTCGCTGCGCTCGATGGAGGCGACCTCGGCGTAGGTCATGATGGTCACGTTGTCGTGGTGGGCGGCCTCGGCCATGCGCGGGGTGCAGATGCAGCTCGCGCAGTCGAGCGTGGGGAACACCTTGCTCAGGGCGATCATCTTGCCGCCGATGGATGGCTCCTTCTCGACGACGAGCACCCGGTAGCCCTGGTCGCCGATGTCGATGGCGGCCTGCAGGCCGGCGATGCCGCCGCCGACAATGAGAACGTCGTAATCCGTCCTGGAAGTCATCTCGCCTCCCTATCCGGTCAGGCCGTCGCCGGCGTTCTGCTGTTTGACCCACTCGTTGCGGATGAACTCGTCCATGCGG
>QNBY01000109.1 GCA_003644275.1 Planctomycetota bacterium | reverse complement strand
GACAACGAGGAAGAGCGCGTAGTATCGAAGCAAAGCGGGAGAAGTGAGAGGGGAAACTCTCTTGAGCAGGGCGGTGATGGATAGAACGACGAAAAAACCGGGAAACACTAGCCGAGAGGTGGCGGTTTCATACACGACGTAAAGGAGAGGGAAAAGGGCAAACCACAGGACGGGAAGAAAGGCCGCCCAGTCGAAACGCGATTCCCTTTTGCTAAGAAGGGAGTTTTCCATATCCGCCTTACTTTTCACTCATCTATGAATCGTCTCACACCCCCGAGTATAACGAGCTCGACGGCGAATACACGCGATGCCCCCCGCGGACGAGGTAACTATGCGCGGAAACGGCGCGCGTTTCATTTTCTCATGCGGGGCGGGTGAAAAGGGCTTTGCGGGCGCTGCGGGCGGGAATGTTGACAAGGTGTTTTCGCGGGGGTATTCTTCTCGGTATGTCGAGGGCGACTTCTTCCCCTGCCGCCCGCGAGATGGCGATACCGGGCACGCACGACGCGGTGATGCGCGTGTTTTCAAAGGTGTGTGCGCCCGCCGGGCTGGATGTGCTGGACCTTGGGGCGGGGGAAGGAGCGCTGAGCGTTAGGCTCGCGGCGGAAGGAGCGGCCGTCACCGCCTGCGACGTGGACACCGGCCGCTTCGCGGCGGAGGGGGTGGAATGCCGCAGGTGCGAGCCCGGCCTGCCGCTGCCCTTCGAGGACGGCTCGTTCGACGCCGTGCTCGCGGTGGAGGTGGCCGAGCACGTGGACGGCCACGACGCCTTCTTCGCGGAGGCGGCGCGCGTGCTGCGCCCGGGCGGGCTGCTGCTTTTCACCACGCCCAACATACTCTCCCTGAAATCGCGGCTGCGTTTCCTGCTCAGCGGGTTCTTCTATTCCTTCGGCCCGCTAGAGCCGGGGGTGAGGGACGCGGCCTCCCAGCACATTTCGCCCTTCACGCTGAACCGGTACGAGTGGCTGCTGTCCTGCCACGGCCTCGAACTGGAGGCCGTGGAGACGGACAAGCACCAGACCGGGTCGCTTCTCCTGTGTTTCCTCGTTCCCCTCATACGCCTGTTCAGCCGCCTGCGCTTCGGGAGCTCGGCGGAGGTGCGCCGCCAGAACTGCAGGGCGGCCCTGTTGGGCCGGAAGCTCATCATCGTGGCGCGGAAGAAGGGGCGGGCGTCACTCCCCTCCGTCGAAGGGAGCGGCGGCGGCCCCGCTCTCCCGTAGGGCCCCGCCGTGGCGGACTATCTCGCCCTCGAGGAGGTAGATCACGTCCTCCGCTATGTTCGTGGCGTGGTCGGCGACGCGCTCTAAGTGGCGCGATACGGACAGGAAACGCACGAACACGTCGAGGGAGGAGGGGTCGCGCTTCATCGCTTCACGGGCCGCGGCGAATATGCGGCGGTTCATGTCGTCCACCTCGTCGTCCCCCGCGAGCACCTTGCGGGCCAGGGCGGCGTCGCGCTCCACGAGCGATTCTATGCTCATGCGCACCAAGGCGAGCGCCTTACGGGCCATGGCGCCGAGTTCGAACGAAACCGCCGCGCGGGGGGCGTCCGCCAGGGCGCAGGCGTTCTCGGCTATGTTCACGGCGAGGTCCCCGATGCGCTCGAGGTCGTTGTTGATCTTGAGGACGGCCACCACGAAGCGCAGGTCCCCCGCCACGGGCTGGTGCAGGGCGAGCGCCTTGAGGCATTCTTCCTCCAGCTCCACCTCCATGACGTCTATGCGGGGGTCGTCCAGAATCACTTCGCGCGCGAGGGCGGCGTTCCGCTTCTCCACCGCCCGGACGGCCCGGCGCAACGCTTCCTCCACGCGGGCGGCGAGGATGAGCAGGCCGCGCTTCAGCTTCTCTATCTCCCTGTGCAGATGAGAGGCGCTCATGGGTTCCTCCTAACCGAACCGGCCGGTGATGTAGTCCTCCGTGCGTTTCTCGCGGGGGGCGGTGAACAGGCGCGCCGTCTCGTCGAACTCCACGATGCGGCCCTGATGGAAGAAGGCGGTGTAGTCCGATATGCGCGCCGCCTGCTGCATGTTGTGGGTCACTATCACCACGGTGTAGCGGGACTTCAGCGAGACCACAAGCTCCTCTATGCGGGCGGTGGCGATGGGGTCTATCGCGGAGGTGGGCTCGTCCATCAGGATGACCTCGGGATCCACCGCGAGCGCCCGGGCGATGCAGAGCCTCTGCTGCTGGCCGCCCGAGAGGTCGGTGCCGGGAGCCGCGAGGTGGCGGCGCACCTCGTCCCAGAGGCCGACGGCCTTCAAGGCTTCCTCCACGCGGCCCTCGAGTTCGCTTTTCGGCAGGCGGTAGTGGAGGCGCAGGCCGTAGGCCACGTTGTCGAAGATCGACATGGGGAAGGGAGTGGGCTGCTGGAATATCATCCCGACGCGGCGGCGGAGCTCGGCGGTATCCACCTTGTCGGAGAGGATGTTCACGCCGTCGAGCAACACCTCGCCGACGGCCCTCTGGCCGCGGTAGAGGGAGTAGATGCGGTTGTACACCCGTATGTGCGTGGATTTGCCGCAGCCGGAGGGGCCGATGATGGCGGTGACGCGGTTTTCGGCTATCTCCAGGTTGTTGTCGAAGAGCACCTGGCGGCGGCCGTAGAAGAAGTTCAGGCCGCGGACGACGATCCTCGCGCGGCGGACGGCTGACCGCCGGGATGAAGGCGATTCCGAACGCCGGGAGACCGGCGGGCGCGGGGGCAGAGCGGTTGCGGCTGTTCCGTTCATCTCTTGGCTTTCCTTTCCGTTCCGGTCTTGAGGGCGAACCTCGAAACGAGCGACAGCGCCAGCACGCCCGCGGTTATGACGAGCGACGCTCCCCACGCCATGGCCTGCCAGTCCCGATAGGGCGACATGGCGTAGTTGTAGATGGTCACCGGCAGGTTGGCGGTGGGCTTGGTGAGGTCGGTGGGCCAGTAGGGGCTGTTGAGGGCGGTGAAGAGGAGGGGGGCCGTCTCGCCGCCCACGCGGGCGACGGCGAGCAGGACGCCGGTCACGAGGCCGTTCCGGGCCGCGAGGAAGATGACGAGCATGGCCCGCCAGTAGGGGGCTCCCATGGCGAGGACAGACTCGCGCAGGGAGTCGGGCACCAGCCGGAGCATGTCCTCGGCGGTCCTGGCGACGACGGGGAGCATTATCAGCGCGAGGGAGACGGCGCCGGCCCACGCCGAGAATCCGCCGGTGGCTATCACTACGGTGCCCCAGACGAACAGCCCCATGATGATGGAGGGAACGCCCATGAGCATGTTGACGCCGAACCGGACGGCCGAGGCGAAGCGGCCGTTCCCGGCGAATTCCGCGAGGTACACTCCGGCCAGCACGCCCGGCGGCACGGCCATGAGGGTGGCGAGCAGCGTTATGATGACGGTGCCCAGCACGGCGTTGGCGAGCCCCCCGCCCCCCACGCCGGGAGGGGCGGGAAGCCTGGTGAAGAAAGCGGGGCCCAGCACCGACGCGCCGCGCGCGAACACCTCGGCCATTATCCAGAACAGCACGGCCGTCCCCGCCGCGGCGGCGAGGAAGGCGAGGGCGGACGCCGCGGCGTCCGCCGCCTTGCGGGCGGCCCGCGACCGCGGCCTCACCGCGCGCCTCCCGAACCGGCCCCGAACCGGTCCAACATGCGCCGGGCGAGCAGGTTGATGCCGAAGGTCATCACCAGCAGCACGAGCCCCAGTTCGGCCAGGGCGCTGAGGTAGAGCGGATCGGACGCTTCGGCGAACTCGTTGGCGAGGGTGGATGCTATGGTGTTGGCGGGCTCGAAGAGGGAGGCCGATATGCGGTGGCTGTTGCCCACCACGAAGGTGACGGCCATCGTCTCGCCCATGGCGCGGCCGAGGCCGAGGAAGAAAGCGCCCGCCACAGCCTTCGCGCCGTGCCGAAGCACCACCTTGCGGGTTACTTCCCAGCGGGTGGCCCCCATGCCGTAGGCGGCCTCCTTGAGTGAGCGGGGAGTCATCTCGAACATGTCGCGTATCACCGAGGTCATGTAGGGGAGGATCATCAGCGAGAGGATGAGGCCCGCGGTGAGCATACCTATGCCCATGGGCGGACCGGAGAAGAAGGGGAGGAAGGAAGCGGCCTCGCCCAGGAAGGGCTGGACGTGTTCGGACATGATGGGCGCGAGGACGAACAGCCCCCACATGCCGAAGATTATGCTGGGCACGGCGGCGAAGAGCTCCACGGCGTACCCCACCGGTTTGGCGATGGCTGGGGGAGCTATCTCGGCGAGGAAGAAGGCCAGAAGCACGCTCGCGGGGATAGCGACGAGCATGGCGACGGCGGTCGTCACCAGCGTGCCGTATATGCTGCTGAGCGCGCCGTAACGCCCCGCGACGGGGTTCCACTCCGAGCTCCAGAGGAAGCCGACGCCGAATTTCGACAGCGAAAGGGCGGAATGCCAGCCCAGGCCGACGAAGAGCGCCGCCATGAGGAACAGCACGAGGGCGGCCGCGGCCGCGGCCGCCGCGCGCAGGAGTTTGTCTCCGGCCGTTCCGGTCCGTCTCCGTTCGTCCGTCATGGTTGTTTCCTCCGGGGGCGCCGCGCCCTCTTGGATGGCGCGGGGCGGCCGGTGCGGAAGGGCTCGGCTGAAGGGGGTCATTTCCACACGGGTGAGCCGCCGCAGCGGAGGTCGGAGCGCCAGAGCCCCTCGACCAACTCGACCACGTTGCGGGGAAGCGGGACGTAGTCGAGCTTGCGGGCGGTGTCCGCGCCGTGGCGGTAGCACCACGCGAAGAAGTCAAGCATGGCCTTGGCCTTGCGGGCGTCCTTCTGCTCCTTGTGCATGAGGATGAAGGAAGCGCCGGTTATGGGCCAGCTCTCCCTTCCGGGCTGGTCGGTCAGCACGAGGTAGAAGCCGGGGGCGTTCTTCCAGTCGGCGTTCGCGGCGGCCGCCTGGAAGGCCTCCATGGTGGGGGCGACGAAGACGCCCTCCCTGTTTTCAAGCAGGGCGCAGGACAGGCCGTTCTGCCTGGCGTAGGCGAACTCCACGTATCCTATCGCGCCCTTCACCCGCTGGACGTAGGCGGCCACGCCCTCGTTGCCCTTGCCGCCGACGCCCACGGGCCACTTGACGGCCTTGCCCGTGCCCACCTTCCCGCGCCAGGCGGGCGATATCTTGTCCAGATAGTTCGTGAATATCCAGGTGGTGCCGGAGCCGT
>QNBY01000108.1 GCA_003644275.1 Planctomycetota bacterium | reverse complement strand
GGAGCGTGCCGTCGAGCGCGAGTTCGCCCAAGAAGGCGGTGCGCTCCGTGGAGAAGCTCAACTGGCCGCTCGCGCCGAGTATGCCCAGGGCGATGGGGAGGTCGAACAGCGGGCCTTCCTTGCGGGTGTCGGCGGGGGCGAGGTTCACCACCACCCTGCCCCGCGGGACGGAGAAGCCGCTGTTGGCGAGGGCGGAGCGGACGCGCTCGGCGGATTCCTTCACCGAGGCGTCGGGAAGCCCGACGAGCACAATGTCGCGCCTGCCGGTGGTAATGTCCACCTCGACGTCCACCGGATAGGCCTCTATTCCCAGGAAGGCGGTGGAGCGCAGCCGGAAGAACACGCCTCACTCCACGGTTACCGATTTCGCCAGGTTGCGCGGCTTGTCCACGTTGCAGCCGCGCAGCACGGCGGTGCGGTAGGCCAGCAGTTGCAGGGGGATGACGGTGAGAAGGGGGGAGAGCATCTCCGGCGCGGCGGGAATGGCCAGCACCTCGTCGAAGACGGAGGCGGCCTCATCGTCGCCTTCCTGCACCACGCCTATGACGAAAGCGCCCCTCGAACGGGCCTCCTGGGCGTTGGAGACCGTCTTGGCGGTTACCCCGTCGCGCGGGCAGACCACCACCACGGGCGTGCCGTCCTCGATGAGGGCGAGGGGGCCGTGTTTCAGCTCGCCCGCCGGATAGCCCGCCGCGTGGATGTAGCTTATTTCCTTCATCTTCAGCGCCCCCTCGAGCGCTATGGGGTAGGACGGCCCGCGGCCTATGAAGAACATGGAGTGGGCGTCCTTTATCCCGGCGGCTATCCTGTCGGCGTCGTCCGGCGACGACAGCAGGCGCTCCATGGCCGTGGGGAGCATGCGGAAGGCGTCGAGCTGCTCGGCGACGAACTCCGGCCTGAGCCGCCACCTTATCCGCCCCAGGTGGAGGGCGAGCAGGAACAGCATCCCCACCTCGGCGGTGAACGCCTTGGTGGAGGCGACGCCTATCTCCACCCCCGCGCCCATGTAGAGGGCCTGGTGGCTCTCGCGGGCTATGGAGCTGCGCTCCACGTTGACTATGGAGAGGGTGCGGAGCGCCCTTCCCTTGGCGAGCCTCACGCCCTCCAGCACGTCCGCCGTCTCGCCGCTCTGGGAGATGGACAGCACGAGCGTCTTGGGGTCGAGGACGGGGTCGCAGTAGCGGAACTCGGAGGATATCTCCACGTCGGTATGCACTCCGGCGAGGCGCTCCAGGTAGTACTTTCCCACGAGCCCGGCGTGCCAGCTCGTGCCGCACGCTTGCACCACCACGCGCTCCACGGCGGCCAGTTCGGAGTTGGGAAGCGTCATCTCATCGAAGACGGGGCGGCCGTCGCGTATTCGTTCGGCGCTCATCCGCCTCACCACGCCCGGCTGCTCGTGTATCTCCTTGAGCATGTAGTGGGGATAGGGGCCGAGCTCCACGTCGGCCGCCGCAGCGTCGAGGGTCTTCACGTCGGGCTCGACGGGGTTGCCGTCGCGGTTGAATATCTCCACCGAGTCGCGGGTGAGCACGGCCCACTCGCCGTCTTCGAGGTACACCACCCGGCGGGTGAAGGGCAAGAGGGCGTCCACGCTGGAGGCGAGGAACTGTTCGCCCTCGCCGAGCCCTATCACGAGGGGGCTTCCCTTTCGGACGGCTATCATCCTGTCCGGGGCGGCCTCGGAGACGACGGCGATGGCGTAGGCTCCCTCGAGGGCGGCGCAGGCGGCCCGCACGGCGTCCTCGATGCCCAGATGCAGGTTCTCCGCTATGAGATGGGGTATGACCTCGGTGTCGGTGTCGGAGACGAAGCGGCAGCCCACCGCCTCCAGCTTGGCGCGGAGTTCCTCGTGATTCTCTATTATGCCGTTGTGCACCACGGCTATCGAGCCCGTCCCGTCGGTGTGGGGGTGGGCGTTGCGCTCGGTGGGCCTGCCGTGGGTGGCCCAGCGGGTGTGGCCGATTCCCATGTCGGCGGCGAAGCCCTCGGCGGCCAGCGACTCGGCGAGCTCGGAGACGCGGCCCGCACGCTTGCGCACGAACAGGGTGCCGTCCTCCAGGAGCGCCACGCCCGCGGAGTCGTAGCCCCTGTACTCGAGCCGGGCCAGGCCGTCGAGCAGCACCGTGGCCGCCCGCTTCGAGCCGGTGTAACCCATTATGCCGCACATGGCGCTATACCGTCTCCAGGTGGCGCGACACGGCGAGGCGCAGTTCCTCGGCGAGCGAGGCGGCCCGTTCCTTATCCGGCGCCTCCGCCACTATCCTCACGATGGGCTCGGTGTTCGAGGGGCGGACGTGCACCCAGGCGTCGCCGAACACGAAGCGCGCGCCGTCGCTCGTGTCCTGCAGGGCGCCGGAGTATTCCTCCGCCAGCTTCCTCACCGCCCGTACGGCGCGGGCGCGGGTGGCCTGCAGTTTGTCCTTCACTATGTGGTAGCGGGGGTAGCCCGCGACTATCTCCCCGACGGTGCGGCCGGACTTCGCCAGCATCTCGAGCACGAGCGCCATTGCGATGAGCGAATCGCGCCCCAGGTGGACGCGGGGATCTATCACGCCGCCGTTCCCCTCGCCGCCGATGGGGGAGCCGAGCTCCGCCATGCGGCGCGAGACGTTCACCTCTCCGACGGGGACGCGGACCGTCCCGCAGCCGTGGGCCGCCGCCACGTCCTCCACCGTCTTGCTGGTGGAGAGGTTTATCACCACGGGGCCCTTGCGCTCGTCGAGGACGTGGTCGGCCGCGAGGGCGAGCGTCATCTCCTCGCCGATGTAGGAGCCGTCCTCTGCCACCACCGCCAGGCGGTCGGCGTCGGGGTCCTGCGCGAAGCCCACGTGGGCCTCGGCCTTGCGGGTGAGGCGGCAGATGTCCCGCAGGTTCACGAAGGTGGGTTCGGGGTTGTGGGGGAACATGCCGTCGGGCGTGCAGTTGATGGTGACGATCTCGCAGCCGAGGCGGGCGAGCAGTTCCTGCGTTATCTCCACTCCCGCGCCGTTGCAGCAGTCGAGGGCGACGCGGAAGCGGCGGGCGCGTATGGCGTCGGCGTCCACCGCGGCGAGGACGAGCCTCACGTGTTCCTCGGGCGCGCCGTCGTAGTCGGAGACGCTTTTCAGGCCGTCCCAGTGGGCCTTCAGGAAATCGCCCTGGTAGTATATGTCCAGGAGCTGCCTTCCCTCGTCGGCGTCGAGATAGACGCCGTCCGGGCCGAAGAACTTGAGGGCGTTCCACTCGATGGGGTTGTGGGAGGCGCTTATCATTATGCCGCCGCTCGCGCCGAGCGTCCTCACCGCGATGGAGAGGGTGGGGGTGGGGCATATTCCCACGTCGGTCACCTCGCAGCCGCAGGACAGCAGGCCGGCGAAGACGGAGTGCTTCACCATCTCGCCGCTCGCGCGGGTGTCCATGCCCACCACGACGCGGCCGCCCTCCACCCAGGTGCCGAACGCCATTCCCAGCCTCACGAGCAGCTCCGGTGTGAGGGACTCTCCCACTATTCCCCGCACTCCCGATATGCCCATTATGAGCGAACCCATGTTCACCTTCCTTCCGGGGGACCTTCCCCCGCGATACGCTTCATTTCGTCGAGCGTTACCGTCTTCACTCCGAGTTTACGGGCTTTTTCCAGTTTCGAGCCCGGTTCCTCGCCCGCGAGCAGGTAGTCCGTCTTGGACGAGACGGAGGACGACACCCGCGCGCCGAGCGATTTCAGCCATTCCTCCGCCTCCTTGCGGCTCATGCCCTCGAGCCTGCCGGTTACGACGACCGTCTTGCCCTCGAGCGGCCTCGAAGCGGGCGCGGTGCGGGCCGTCGAGCGGACGGAGACGCCGAGGGCCTCGAGTTCCTCTATCTCCCGCTCGTTCGCCTCGTCTGCGAAATAGGACAGCACGGATTCCGCCACCACCGGCCCCACCTCGTCTATGCTCTCCAGTTCCTCCCGCTTCGCCTTCATCAGGGCGCGTATGTCGCGGAAGCGGGCGGCGAGCAGTTCGGCGGTGTGGGAGCCCACGTTGGGTATGCCGAGCGCGGCGAGCAGCCGTTCGAGGCCCCTTCCCTTCGAGCGCTCTATCGCTTCGGCCAGGTTCGCCGCGGACTTCTCGCCCATGCCTTCGAGGGCGGCGATTTCGGCGGCGCGGTTCGGCAGGCGGTAGATGTCGGCGAGCGAGCGCAACAGTCCGGCCTGCACGAGTTTCCTCACCAGGGCCGGGCCGAGGCCGTCTATGTCCATGCAGTCGCGCGACACGAAGTGCAGTATGCGGCCTTCCACCTTGGCGGGGCAGGCGCGGTTCGGGCAGCGGAGCGCCACCTCGCCCTCGCGCTTCACGAGGGGGGTCCCGCACACCGGGCAGTTCTCCGGCGGGCGGACGGGCCGGGCGTCGGGCGGCCGTTCGTCCCGCAGCACCTCCACTATCTGGGGGATTATCTCGCCCGCCTTCTCCACGAGCACCCGGTCGCCCACGCGGACGTCCTTCCTCGCCAGCTCCTCGTAGTTGTGCAGGCTGGCGCGCTTCACCGTGCTGCCGGACAGGGGAACGGGCTCGAGCTCCGCCACCGGCGTTACGACGCCCGTCCGGCCCACGCTGTGCTCGATGCCTACCACGCGCGTCTCCGCCCGCTCGGGCTCGTACTTGTAGGCGATCATCCAGCGGGGGGCCTTGGAGGTCTGGCCGAGTTTCTCGCGCTGGTCGAAGCGGTCCACCTTCACCACCACGCCGTCCACGTCGAAGGGCAGGCCGCGCCGGACGGCGTCGAAGCGGCGTATGAAGGCCAGCACCTCGTTCATGCTTCCGCACCGCTCGGCATGGGGAGGAACGGCGAAGCCCAGGCGCTTCAGGAAGGCGAGGAGTTCCCATTGCGTGCGCGGGACGTCGCCCTCGTGCCTGCCGAGGGCGTAGCACACCATCCTGAGGGAGCGGGCGGCAACGGCGGAGGGGTCCAGCAGCTTCAGCGTTCCCGCCGCGAGGTTGCGGGGGTTGGCGAAGACTTCCTTCCCTTCCTGCTCGCGTTCGGAGTTTATGCGCGCGAAGTCCTTCCTCTCTATGTAAACCTCGCCGCGCACCTCCAGGACGGGGGGGAAGGGGGGCCTCAGTCTCCGCGGCACGCCCTTCACCCGGAGGGCGTTTTCGGTTATGACGTCCCCGGTCCGGCCGTCGCCGCGGGTGGCGGCGTATTCGAGCCCGCCGTTCCG
>QNBY01000107.1 GCA_003644275.1 Planctomycetota bacterium | reverse complement strand
CAAGGTGCCGGAGGGCTTCATCGTGAGCACGGAGCTCTTCGGCGTCCGCGGCGCGCTGGGGCTGAAGGGGCTCGCGGAGGACGTTCGGAAACGGCTCGCGGCGGCGCTCGCCAGGCTGGAGCGGGACACCGGCCGCAGGCTGGGCGACCCCGGCCGCCTGCTCATGCTCTCGGTGCGCAGCAGCGGCACGAGCTCCATGCCGGGCATGATGTCCACCTTCCTGAACGTGGGGCTGAACGACGAGGTGGTGGAGGCCCTTGCGAGGCGGCGCAACTACGGGTGGACGGCGTGGGACTGCTACCGGCGCTTCCTCCAGTGCTGGGGCATGTCGGAGGGCATTCCGCGGGACGATTTCGACGCCATAATGCGGTCGTTCAAGGAACGCTACGGCGTGAAGATGAAGGTGGAGTTCACCGCCTCGGCCATGCGTGAGATGGCCTACGCCTACAAGGCGCGCCTGGCCGACGACGGCGTGAGCATACCGGACGACCCGTTCGAGCAGGTGGCGGCGGCGGTGATGAAGGTTCTCGACAGTTGGGATTCGGAACAGGCCGTGCTCTACCGCCGCCAGATGGACATAGCGGACGAATGGGGCACCGCGGCGGTGGTGCAGCGGATGGTGCTGGGCAACATAAGCTACGATTCCGGCACCGGCGTGGTGTTCACCCGGCCGCCGCACTCCCGCGGCTACGAGGTGGTGCTGGAGGGGGACTACGTCTTCTGCAGCCAGGGCGAGGACCTGGTGGCCGGGCTGGTCTTTCCGCTTCCGGTGAGCGAGCGGCAGCGGCGGGAGCAGAGGATATACCGCTCCGCTACGGGCTCGCTGGAGGCGCACCTTCCCGCCATCTACGCGAGGCTGGAGGAGATAGCGCGGAAGCTGGTGTTCGAACATTCCTTCGAGCACCAGGAGATAGAGTTCACCTTCGAGGGCTCGTCGCCGGACGACCTGTTCATCCTCCAGTCGCGGCCGATGGTGTTCGACGACGAGGCGGGCGCGGCGGCGTTCGCGGCGCACGATAGGATATGGGAATCGCGCATCGCCTCCGGGCTCGGCTGCGGGGGCGGGGCCTTCACGGGAAGGCTCGTCGTCCGCGCGTCCGACATAGAGCGGATGAAGCGCGAGCACCCGGGCGATCCGCTGCTGCTCGCCCGGCCCGACACCGTTCCGGAGGACATCGTCCTCATCGTGAAGGCGGAGGGGCTTCTCACCGCGCGGGGCGGCGGCACCTCGCACGCGGCCATCACCGCCAAGCGGCTCGGCAAGGTGTGCGTGGTGAACTGCCGGGCGATGGAGGTGGACGAGGAACGGGGGACGGTGAGGTTCGGCGACAGGGCTTTCTCCAGCGGCGAGTGGCTCTCGATAAACGGCGACACCGGCGACGTGTACGCGGGCAGGCACGAGGTCGTCCGCGGCGCGCCGCTCCCTCACGACGGCAAGGAGGACGGATGAGCGGTTCTCTCGGCATCAACGGACTCGGCAGGATAGGCAAGATGACCGTCTGGCACCACATAGCGAGGCGGCGCTACGAACGCCTCGTGGTGAACACCGGACGCGCGGCGGGAAAGGGGCTGCGCGACATAGCCCGCTACATATCGACCGACAGCACCTACGGTCCCCTGCACCGCTACCTGGAGGGGGCGAAGGGCCGCGAGCACATCGAGATAGTGAGCGAGGAACGCGGGGAGATGCGCATCCAGGGAATGCCGATAAAGGTGCTCAGGGAGGCCCGCAACCCGAAGGACATACGCTGGCGGGAGGAAGGCGTGGAGGTGGTTGTGGAGACGACGGGGAGGTTCACCGATCCGCGGCGTCCGGCGGACCATCCCGGCGGCTCGCTGAGGGGACACCTGGCGGCCGGGGCGGAGCTGGTGATACTGAGCGCGGCCTTCAAGAGCCACCCCGACGGCCCGCCCCCCGACGCCCTGTTCGCGGTGTACGGCATCAATCACCACGAGTTCATGCCAAGCAGGCATTCGCTCGTGTCGGCGGCGTCCTGCACCACCACCGCGCTGGCGCACATGATGAAGCCGCTGCTGGAGGACGAGCGCACCGCCGGGCTCGTCACGGCGAGCATGAGCACGGTCCACTCCGCCACCAAGAGCCAGGCCATACTGGACTCGCTGCCCGCCGCCGGGGCGAAGGACCTGCGCAAGAACCGGGCGGCGGGAGGCAACATAATACTCACCACCACGAACGCCGCGCGCGCGCTGGAGTGGGTCATCCCCGAGGTGAGGAACACGGGCTTCATGGCCGACTCGGTGCGCATTCCCACCGACACCGTCTCGCTCATAATCCTGAATTGCACCTTTCAGACCGAGCTGGACGCCGAGGGCAACAGCGTCGTGACGCGCGAGGTGCTGAACGAGATATACCGCCGGGCGCACGAGGAAGGCCCGCCGCACCTCGTGGAGTACAGCGAGGAACAGAACGTGTCGCAGGACATGAAGGGCCGGGACGCCGCGGTGGTGATAGAGGGAGTTGAGACGCACACCCGCACCGGCTTCCTGCGCGTGTCGGCGGCGGGCGAGGAACACGAGATACCGGTCACCCACGCCAAGATATTCGGCTGGTACGACAACGAGCTCGGGAGTTACGCGAACAGGTTGGGCGACCTGACGGCGGTGCTCCACGAGACGCTTTGAGCGGGAGCGGCGCGGCCGAAAAAGAGAAGGCGGGGCGAAGCCCCGCCTTCTTCGTTCCGCCGGTCCATACGCCGGGGGTTACTCTATGCTGAGGGAGCGGAGAATCCCGAAGATGTCGTCCTTGTAGTCGTCCCAATCGTCCTCGCTGCAGACGGGCAGGGCCACCACGGAGAGCGACTCGCCCGCCACGGCGTAGAGGCAGGTCTTCATCTTCGTGTTGCTCGATATGAAGGTGAGCATGATGCCCGCGGCGTCCACGCCGTCCCAGTCGAAGGTCTGTATCTCGGTCTTGCGCTCTATGTTCTGTATGTCCCCCTCGCCTTTCTCCATGTTGTCGAGCACGTCCTCCAGCAAGGTGTCGGCCCCGTCCTGGGTGCCGGGGGCGAAGAAGATGTTCACGAAGATGTCGTTGTCCTCGCCGCACACGAGGCGCAGGCCGGATACCTTCTGTCCCTGCATCATCGGGAGGGGCCTCCAGCCCTCGGGCGTCTTCGCCTTGAGGGATATCTTGCCCAGATTCATGGTGAAGACCTGGCCCTCCATCTCATCGGCCGCGTCGGCGAGGAGTTCCTCGAGGTCCACGCCGTCCTTGCCGGGCTTCTTCTTGCCGGGCTTCTTGTTCTTCTGGGCGTCCATCGCGGCCTTCTGCTCGTAGGTGTAGCTGGAGCGGGCTACTTCCTCGGGCTCGGAGATGTATTTCGTCTCGATGCCCTTCTTGTTCTTCTCGGAGTAGATGAGAAGATCGGAATCCTCGTTCAGCACGATCGTGACGGCGGCGTCGGGATCGGTCCACTTCCAGGCGGTGATGTTCTCGCCCTGGAAGGACATTTCCTGTTTCGCGGCGGTGAGCTCGAGATCGCGCACGGTGAAGGAGATCTCCAGCAGGCGGGAGAAGACGGCCTTCTCGGCCGGATCGGGCGCCCGTAACGCGAAACAGAGAGGCGCGAAGACCGACCACATGGTGCCGGGCTTCAGTTTCACCTTGCGGGGCGGGAACGGCTTCTGGGTGCCGAACTGGACGGTCAGGGAGGCGTTGCCGCCGGAGACGCGGCCCTTTATCAGCGTGCTGCGCGAGCCCCTTTTGCTCTTCACCTCGAGGGTCTGGGGGCTGAGGTCCATCCCGATGTTGGCCTTCGCGGAGAGTGTTTCCTTTATCTCCTTGGGGCCGCTCTTCACCGTCCGTTCCTCCTCCATGGTGAAGCGGTAGTATTTCCTCTTCTTGCCCGCCTTGATCTTCTTCACCGACCAGTGGGCGAACCCCGCCTTCTCGCCGCCCACGTATATGCCGAAGTAGCCTTCCGTGTCCGGAATGTCGTATTCCTCGGCCCGCAACGAGAGGACGGGGACGAGCATGAATGCCAGAAGGGCGAGGCATACCGCCACGCCTGCTTTTCTTGCGGAGTTCATTTTGTTCTCCTTTCCTGACAAATTATACCCCTGTCGCGGGACACCGCAACATAATATTCGACGAACGAGGGAGCGTAAAGTGCGAAAAAAGTCCGCGCCTCACAGGAGGGAGCTCCAGTCGTCGGCCCTGAAGAAGAGGCCGGACACCGTCCACATGACGTATGAGAGAAGGCACCACAGGACCGCGAACTCCGGCAGGGAGAGGCCAGCCGCGCGGGAGGCCGGGCGGCGGGCGACGAGCAGCGCCCAGCCGAACAGCAGGACGGTCAGCACCGCTTGACTGACGAAGGGTATGACGGCCAGGAAGACGAAGGACGCCGCGAGCGCCAGCCCCACCGCACTGAAGAGCAGCGCGGGCAGAGGGCGTGAGAGGGCGGCCAGGGTGGCCGGGCGGCGGGACATCCACGGCAGGGCGAGGAAGAAGATCACCACCGCGAGGGGGATGAAGGCGGCCGTGGAAGCGGGCGGCAGGTGGTAGAGCATTTCCTGCAGGCCCACGAAGAACCAGGGGGCCTTGGCGGGCTCTGCGGGAAGCGTGGGATCGGCGGGGGGAAGCAATTCGAGCGGGAAGGCGACGGCGGCGAGGACCAACAGCGCGAGCAGCAGCAACCCCACCGCCGCCTCCCTCACGATCAGGTGGGGCCAGACGGCGGCGGTGCGCCGCTCCTCAGCGGAGCGCCGGGAGGATTCCTCGGAATTCGTCACGCATCTCCCTCGCCGCTCTCGCGGCCGCTTCCTCGAAACCGCACGATTCGTATTTCCTGTACGCGAATATTATACCCCTCGACGAGTTCACCACCGCGCCGAGACCGTCGGCGTCGAAGGCGCCCCGCACGTCCTCCGCCGTGCCCCCCTGCGCCCCGTAGCCGGGGACCAGGAAGGGCAGCGAGGGGAAGGCCGCCCTGAGCTCGGCGAGCTGCTCCGGCCAGGTGGCCCCGACCACGGCCCCCACCGCGCCGTAGCCGCATTTCCCGATGCAATGTCCGCCGAGGGAGGCGAGCATCTCCGCCGTCCTCAGGTAGAGCGGTCTTCCCCGGGCGTCCCGCACGTCCTGCAGGTCGGCCGCGCCGGGATTGGAGGTCCGGACAAGCACGAAGCAGCCGTAGCCTTCCTCGCAGCGCGAGACGAAGGGACGCAGGGAATCCGCGCCGAGGTAGGGGTTGAGGGTTATCGCGTCGCAGGCGT
>QNBY01000106.1 GCA_003644275.1 Planctomycetota bacterium | reverse complement strand
GGGAGCGGGGCGCTGACGAAGCTGGACTACTCCATCTGCCTGGCGGCGGCGCTGGGGTTCCTCATGGTGAACCAGAAGGACTCGGTGGGGCTGTTCACCTTCGACGAGAAGCCGCGCTCCATCTTCCCGCCGCGGAGCAAGCAACTGCATTTGATGCGGATATTGGGCGAGCTCGCCTCGAGCAAGCCGGGGGGGCGCACCTCGTTCTTCGAGAACATGAAGCGGCTGGCCGCCTTCGCGCGGCACCGCTCGCTCATGATGATATTCTCCGACCTTCTTCTGCCGCTGGAGGAGGTGACGGAAGGACTCTCCCTGCTGCGGCACATAGGGCACGACGTGATAGTGTTCCACGTGCTGGACAAGGCGGAGAGGGAGTTTCCCTTCGGCGAGCCGCACGTGATGGAGGACCCGGAGACGGGGCGGAAACTGTCGGTGGCGCCGGAGCTGGTTCGGGAGGGCTATCTCGCGGAGCTGCAACGCTTCTGCAAGGCGCTGGAGCGCGAATGCGCGAGCCTCAAGATAGATTTCGTCCCCATCGACACCTCGACCCCGTTCGACAAGGCCCTCACTTCATTCCTGGTGAAGAGGGCGCGCAGATAATTCATTTATCCTATGCAATTTGAGCGACTTCAACGCCGGACCGCTATCCAGGTGCCGAGCACGAGCACGCTGCGCGACATGAAGAAGGAAGCGGGCTCGGAATAGGCGCCGATGCGGGAATCCACCACGTTCACCCGCTCCCCGTCGCACATGGTCACCACCACGAAGTGGTTGGGGCCGTACCCGTCGCGGAACGAGTAGATGAGGGCGACGACGAGGCAGCCGGACTTCAGCTCGTCCATGAGGGAAGCGATCGAGTAGTCCCTGCTGTGCAGCACCACGCGGGAGTATCCCTTGCTCTCGAACCACTCCACTATCGAGGAGACCGAGGTGCCCTGCGGGTGGGTGCCGAGCACGGCCTTCGCTATCTCTTTCTTGTCCCAGGGGGTTTTGAAGTAGTCCCCCACGGACTTTATGACGCTCACGCCGCAGGTGTTGGAAAGGATGGATTGCTTCACCACCGGCACTTCCGGCGCTCCAGGGAGGGGCGGGCCGAGGCTTCGCTTGTAGCGCAGGTAGCGGAAGTAGCGGGCGGGCGTGATGGGTTTCTCGCGGTAGATGTCGGGCTCGTCCGCCCCGGGAGGGGAAAGGGGGGCGCAGCCTGCGGCGAGGAGGAAGAACAGCAGGAGGAGGAGCGGAACGGCGCGGGCGCGGCTCAAATCAGTCCTCTATCCTCACTGCGGTTATGCGGTAGGCGATGTCGCGCTCGAAGTCGGGGACGGTGAGGTTCACGGAGCCGTCTATCGGCATTTCGAAGGAGGAGAGAACGCGCCCCTCGCGGGTGTCCCACCATTCCACGCGGTAGAGCCCGCGGCGGAAGCCGTCCAGAGTTACGACGCGGCCGCAGGTCGAGCCGGGCGATTTGCCGGAGGCGAGGGAAATCCAGTCGTTGCCGGGGGCGGAGAGCCAGCCGAGGCGCATCGCGGCGCCGCGCAGCTCGCGTATGGCGAGGTCGGCGGTCTGTCGGCGGACGGGGAGGAAGCGCTCGGCGGGGAAGTCTATTCCCTTCACGAAACGCGACAGCGCCCGGTAATGATAGAGCAGGTCGTAGCGGAAGACGTGGGTGTCCCACCACCAGTTCAGGGCGGAACCGGCCATGCCGGCCGTCAGGGAGGCCCAAAGGGCGTTGTGGAGGTGGACGCCCTCGGTGTCCAGCGCGTTGAAGCCGGGGTTGTCCTCGGTGACGGCGTAGCCGAACTCGGCGATGAGGGCGGGTTTGCCCAGCGGAGAGAGGAGGGCGGCGGCGTGGTCCACCATGGCGGCGGCGGAACGCTCGTAGTCGTGCTCGATGAAGGCGAGGTCGCGGGTGTAGGCGTGGAACTGGAGCAGGTCGCAGCCGGAGGACTTCCAGAAGTCGGAGTCGAAGGCGTTGAAACCGAGGCTGGCGGTGACGAGATGGCGGTTGGGGTCGCGCGAGCGGATGAGGTCCGAGAGCCATGCGGTCCACGGGGCGAGGGAGTCCTTCGGGGCGATGTAGTCGAGCTCGTTGCCCGTCTCGAAGGCGAGGAGGGAGGCATACGGGCCGTAGCGGTCCACCAGGTAGCGGACGGCGCGGGCGAAGGCGTCGCGCGCGGGGCCGCCGCGGAAGAAGGAATCGAGCGTCGCGTCCTTCTTCGAGAAGAAGGGGAGGAGTTTTCGGTTCTTTTCGAGGTCCTCGTGGTTGGTGAGGACGAGGATGACGCGGACGCCGAGCTCGTCGCAGAGGGAGAATATGTCGTCGAGGAGGGCCAGGGCCCCGTCGTCGAAGCCGAAGGGGGAGGAGGCGGAAAAGGCGGATATTCCCCAGGTGGAGATCCAAATCCTGGTGCAGTTCACGCCGTTTTTCGCCATTTTGCGCAGGGCCGCCGCGTAGTCGCCGGGCTTCGCGTTCTTCAACCAGGCGAGGTTCAGTCCCACGGGGAAATAGGGGGCCGAGGAGCTCAGCATGAGGTAGCGGGGATCGTCCGGCGAGACGATGACGAAGCCGCCGGGGGAATCGTAGCAGGAGAAGTGCAGGGGCGGGGTGGTGTAGGCGTACCTGCCCTCGCCCAGGCGCACGGAAAGCGCGTAGTCACATGCGTTGCGGGGCGTGAAGCGAAGCATGAAGAAGGGAGGGGCGGCGGGAGCGGGAGGGGAGGAATCGAGGCGCAAGGGTCGGCAGTAGAAGGGACGGAAAAGCACCTGCTGGCCGAATTCGTCGCGGGCGGCGGCGATGATGGGGAGGGAGTCGGCGTCGTAGGGGTCCTTCACGCGCAGGCCGAGGAACTGGAAAGCGGCCTCGAAGGGGCGATAGCGCAGGAAGGGTGGCTCGCCGAAGACGTGGAGGACGGAACAATAGGGGCGAGGGGGAAGGTCGCGGGAGGAAATCCTGCCGGTGATGAAGAGGGGCATGCCGGCGGCGGCCGTGCGGCCCTTCGTCAGGTCGAGGCAGAGGCGCGCCTTGCCGGAGGGGCCGGAATCCACCTTCAGTTCGCCCGGGTAGGCGGCGGCGAAACGGAGCGAGACCTGTTCGGGGAAGCCTTCCGCGAAGACCACCGACGAGAAGCGGCCTTCCACGGGGTCGCCGGAAGCGAGTTTGCCCACGCAGGCGCCGTTCAGGGAGAGGGAACGGCCGGTGAGTTTCGCGGCGGGGAGGGTGAAACGGAGGTAGAGGCCGGAAAAGTCGCGGTCGGGGACGAAAACGAGGGAGAAGTAGAGGCCGTCGCCGTGGAATGGCCTGCATTCTCCCTTCATGGAGAGGTTCACGCGACCGGCGCGGTAGCGGGCGGAGAAGGCGAAGCGGCCGCCCTCGCCCTCCACGGAGAAGCCGTCGAGCACTTTCCAGGCCGGACCGCCGGGAGCGGTGAGGGGGGCGGCCGAGAGCTCGAGGAGATGGGGGCGATCCGGCGCGGAGAGGGCGAAGAGGAAGGAGGAAGGCCCGCCGCCGGAGACGGTCCAGTCGTCGGGGAGCCATTCGGCGTTCCCGGAGAGGGGGAAGAGGGCGATTAGCAAGAGGAACAGTACGGCGCGGCGCAGCTTGATGCTCATACCGATCATCTCCCTTGAAACAGCCTGAAGGCCAGAATCTCCGGCAGGCCCGCCCGAAGGATCTTCTGAGCGGCTTGCATGACGTCGTACTCCACGCGGTGCAACTTCACCGTGCCTTCTTCCTCGTCGTAGAGGGCGAAGGAGGCGCGCGGGTCCTCGTCGCGCGGCTGGCCCACCGAGCCCACGTTGACGATCATGCGGCAGTCGTCGGAGACCTCGAAGACGTCGTCCATGCTGTAGGTGACCGGATCCGTGGAGAAGAAGGTCATGGCCATGTGCGAGTGGCCCACGAAACAGACCGGCTTGTCCAGAAGGTCGAAGGACATTTTCGCATCCATCAGGGCCAGGATGTAGTCGAAGTGTTCCGGCGAATGCAAGGTACTATGTGTGACGACGAAAGAGGAATAATGTTCGACGAACGGGGCGTTTTTCAGCCATTCGGCGTTTTCGGGAGTGAGGGCGTCGCGGGTCCAGAGGGCGGCGATGCGGGCGAATTCGTTGAAGAACTCGAGGTTCAGCAGCCCGATGGCGGCGTGGTCGTGATTGCCCGCGAGGACGCGGGCGTTGCGGTCGCGCAGCGCCTCGGCGCACTCGTTGGGTTCCGCCCCGTAGCCCACCACGTCGCCGAGGCAGACGAGCAGGTCGTAGCCGATGTCGTCGAGGGACGCGAGGACGGCCTCCAGCGCGTCGTAGTTGGCGTGTATGTCGCTGATGATGGCGTAGCGCATTCAGAGGAGCTCCCTGCGGTTGAAGAGTAGTACGCCCGCCGTGAGCAAGGCGGTGAGATATACCAGGGTGTAGAGCGTAGCGAGCGTTAGATACCCGCCGGGAATGGTGGTGCCGGTGACCAGCGCGCTGGAGACGTTGAAGTGTTCGAGATCGGGTATCAGGAGGTAGAAGAAACGGGCGAGGGGGTGCATCCTGAGTGTTTCGGGGTCGCGGAAGACGGCGAAGACGTAATCGGACAGGTGGCCCGCGACGAAGACGAGGCCGCAGAGAGCCATGTTGGGCAACAGGGCGAGGTAGATGGAGGCCACCATTGCCACGCCGCCGAGGAGGAGCACCTGGAGGAAGGCGAGATAGACCGCCTTCACTATCTGGGGGCTCACGAAGGGCTCGGTCTTGTCGGCGAAGTTGTACTCGTAGTGAAGCATCCACCAGTGGGCCACGAGGAAGACGCCGAGGAGCAGCACGAAGGCGGCGGCGACGGCGGCGGCGAGGCCGAGGTACTTGCCGAGCAGGAGCTGCGCGCGGGAGACGGGGCGGGACAGGAGGGTGAGGATGGTGCGGTTCTCTATTTCCTCGTGGATGGTGGTGGTGGAGGCGAAGACGACGATGAGGAGCCCGACGAGGAGGATGGTGGAGGTGCCGATGTCCTTGAACATGCTGACTTCCTCGCCAAGGGCGAAGAGGGTCATGTAGCGCCCGAGCAGGAGCGCGGCCGCACCGAGGACGAGCACGAGGAGGAAGGCGGGTTGCCTGACTATCTCCCGGGTGGTGTTGGTCGCGATGACGAGGACGTTTCTCACCTGTGGAACCTCACGTCGAAGGGGCCGAGTCCCTGTTCATGTTCCGATTCATTATACTCGCAGCGGGAGACGTATCCAGCGAAAGCCCTCTTCAGGTCCGCGAGGAGGCC
>QNBY01000105.1 GCA_003644275.1 Planctomycetota bacterium | reverse complement strand
TTTCCGCCGGTTTCCCGAAATAGCGCTTCTCCACCAGCGGCGGGCGGTAGTTCGCGTAGGTGACGAGGTCGTAGTGAGAGGACAGGAACGCCCGCCTGTCGGCGAGGAACACCACCGCCGCCGCGCCGCGCTCCATGGCGGCCTTCACCCGCCCGTACAGGGAGAAGGAGTCCCGGAGCCGGTAACGGTCGGCGGGCGATACGCCCGCCGGAGTGGAGGCCGATATGAGGAATACCTTGCCGCGCAGCTCGGCTTCCTTCAGGCCCTCGTAGGGGTTCATGCCGAGCTGGGGGCACACTATGCCGTCGCCCGCGTACACGGCGGGGCGCGAGAGCGAGCCGTCGCCGCCGAACACCAGCGGGAGGGCCGTCCCGTCGGTCCACGAGCCCTTCATCTCGCCGAGGGAGAACCCCTCGCCCTCCACCGCGCCGCACTTCACGCTTCCCTTCCCGATGGAGTACACCGGGAACTCGAACTCCTGGAAGTAGCTTCCGTCCGGCCCGGCGGGCTTGAAGCCGTTGCGGGCCAGCAGAGCCGCGATGAGGTCGGCCGCGGCGCGCCCCCCCTCCGAACCCGTCATCCTGCCTTCGAACTCCGGCGAGGCGAGGCGGGCGATCAGAGCCCGCGCTTCCTCCGGCGAGAGGCCGTCGAGCAGGTTTATGTCCGCCGCCGACAGCTTCTTGCGCCCCAGCCGGAACCGGTGTTCGAGAGGCGCTTCGCGGGCGGCCAGCACCCCTTCCAGCAGCTTCCGCCCGTTCTTGAACGCCACGTATCCCTGCCAGCCGTAGAAGAACACTATGCGGTCCAGGCGCGGGGGCGGCGGATCGGAGAACCACGAATAGACCGTCGTCGTGCCGCCGTCGGGAAGGTCCATGCTCGCCAGGAAGGCTATGTTGGAGCCCTCGAGCTCCCCCCCGGCCTCGGCTATGAGCTTGCGCTTCACCAGGTCGGCGGGCGAGAGATGGAAGCGGTCGGCGTCGGAGAGGAAACGCCCTATCTCGTCCATGCCTCCCACGAACAGCACGTTGAACCCCGCGGCGTCCTTCCACGAGAAGTCCTTGCAGGGGACGGCCTTCGCGCGGCGGGCGGCCGTAACCCTCCTGACGAACGCGGCGTAGCGGTCGTCGTGCTTCGTGCCGGTGGGATACACCACCAGCAGCTTGCCGAACCACAGCGTCTTGTTCAGGCAGGGGCGCACCTCGCCGTCGCTTATGTCCCTGAGCAGATGGGCTCGCGGGTCCACCGAAAGAAGGCGGGGTTCGTTCTCGGTCTCTATCGTGAAGACGGCGGAAGGGGAGTTGAAACGCACGAACTTGGACACCTCGCCGCCCGCCGTGGTCACCACGAGCTCCAGCATCACGTCCCAGACGGGCTCGCCCTGCTCCAGCGTGCAGCTCACCTTCCAGGCGTCGCCGTCCTTCTCGGAGCGCACCTCCGCGAGCCTCACCACGGGCAGGCCGACGCGGTTCAGCCACATGTCGAAGAAGTCCCCCAGCTCCACGCCGCAAACGTCCTCGAAGCACGCGCGTATGTCGTCCCAGCACGCCGACTTGCCGCGGAAGCGGGAGTAGAACTCCCTGAGCGACGCAAAGAACTTCTTCTTGCCCACCCGGAGGCGGAGCTGGTGGAACATCATGGCGAGCTTGGTGTAGCCCACCTCGTTGTCCGTCTCCACCTTCTTGCCGCGGAAGCGGATGGGCGGGTAGTCGTTGGAGGGATTCACGAAGACCTTGAAGCGTTGCAGGCACTTGCGGCGGTACTCTATCACCTTGGGGTCGTCCTCGCCCAGGGTGTCCTCCAGCCAGTAGTAGTTGGCGCAGTAGGTGGTGAGCCCTTCGCACCAGTTGCCCTTCTCCCAGTCCACGAAGACGCCGTTGCCCCACCAGTCGTGGACTATCTCGTGTCCCAGCGCGTATTCCTGGATGTGCATCCGGCGTATGACGTTGCGCCCCAGCAGGGTGTAGCCGGGCATGCCGTAGCCGGTGGGGAAGAAGTTCGAGACGACGGCGAAGCGGTTGTACGGGTACGGCCCGAGAAGCTCACTGTACCGCTTGATGTAGGCCGCCGCGGCGTCTATGTAGGCGGGGGCGAGCTTTGCGTCCTCGGGATTGAAGTAGGTGCGCACGGTAACGTCCCCGACCGTTTTCTCGGAGACGGCGTACCTGCCGCCCGCCACGTCGAGGCCGTCTATCGTCATGCCGCTGTCGTAGCACGATATGGTCTTCCCGTCCTCGTGCCTGCGGCCGACGAAGTTGCCGGGAGCGACGGCGCAGTAGGGGGCCGGAGTGATTATCTCCAGCCGGTAGCGCGCCATGGACTCCCACGTGTCGGGGTACCATCCCGTACCGCGCCCGAGGAATATGCCTTCCTCGCCGATTATCCCGCTGGTGTAGCCGCCCGCCACGAAACGGAGGTTGCCGGGTTCCTTCACCGGATCGTAAATCTTGCCGAAGTAACTGACTATGACCTTGGGCTGAGCGCCCTTTATCCAGAAACACACCGCCTTGAAGCCGCCGTCCTCTCCGCCTTCGAGCGGGTGCTCGGTGTAGGACACCAGTTTGTTGCTCCCCGCTTCCACCAGGTTGAGCACCTTCATGGCCTTGGAGAGCACGAGGACTATCGGTTTGGACGCCGAGCCCTTGCCGTCGAAGGTTATGATGTCGGTCGCGTCGATGATGTGCTCGGTCGGGTCGAGGCGCATCTTGAGGTCGTGCGCCACCGCCGCCGCCCCGCTGCGGGAGGGGTCCACGGCGGCCGGCGCGGACGTGCGCTCCACCGCGCCGGACGGGACGCTCGCGGAGGGGGAGGGCGGAACCGGCCGCGGGCGGGAGCGCTCGGCGCATCCCGCGCTGAAAACGACGAGCGCGGCCAACAGGGTGAGGGCCGATGCCAACGTGCGGTTCATTCGTGCTCCAATCCGGTTCGTTCGAACGATCCTGGGGCTTTGCGTGTTTGTGAATAATGATACCCGATTCTTCACCCTGCAACGCTTCACAGGTTCGACTTCTTCTTTCGAGCGCCGGGCGGTCCGCCCGGTTCCTCCACCGCCCGCCGCCCGCGGGATGCCGCGAAAGCGGAAACGGGATATACTCTCGCACATGCCTTTCGCCGATGAATGGCTCGAAGTCCTGGAGTTCCCGGCGGTCCTGGAGATAGTGGCCTCGTTCTGCGAGACGCGCGAGGGGGCCGAACACGCCCGGGCGCTGCGCCCGTTCTCCGATCTCGCCGAGCTCCGCCGCGCCGCGCTGGAGGTCGAGGAGGCGGCGGCCCTCCATCGCTCCGGCGGCGCCCCCTCGCTCGCCGATTTCCGCCCTCCGTCCGCCGCCCTCTCCGCGGCGAGGAAGCAAGCCCCCCTTCCCGCCGCCGTCCTGAGGAGGCTCGCGAACTCCATCGGCATAGTGGAGGCCGCCGCTTCCTCCATCGTCCGCCGCCGCGCCGAGGCCCCCACCCTCGCCGAGTTCTGCGCCTCGCTCCCCGACCTGTCTTCCTTCCGGGCCGAGGTGGACGCGGTGGTGGACGAGCGCGACAGGATACGCGACACCGCTTCCCTCGAGATATCCCGCATACGCCGCAGGATCGCCGACCTGGAGAACGTGATAGCCGAGAAGCTCCGCCGCATATCGCGCCACCCGGAGTACCGCAGGATGCTCCAGTTCCCCGAGCCCACCTTCTCCGGCGAGCGTTTCGTGATGGCCGTGAAGACGGACAGCCGCTCGCGCTTCCCCGGCCTGCTCCACTACACCAGCGATTCCGGCGCCACTTCCTTCATGGAGCCCTACGCGGTGGTGGAGATAACGAACGAGCTCCAGAGCGAACGCTCCAACGAGCGGGCGGAGGAACGCAGGCTTCTCGCCCGTCTCACCGCCTCCGCCGCGAGGAACGCCTCCGACATGGAGCGCCTGTTCGCCGCAGCCGCCAGACTCGACTTCCTCTCCGCCGCCGCGCGGTTCGCGGAGGCCTACCGCTGCACCTTCCCCTTCGTGTCGGGTTCGGTGCTGCACCTCGAGGAAGCGCGGCATCCCCTGCTGGTGAAGATGGCCCTCGAAGAAGGAGAGAAGGACGGAGACGGCCGCCCGCGCGAGGTGGTCCCCCTCACCCTCACGCTCGGCGCGGACTACCGGGTGCTCGTGGTGACGGGCCCCAACACGGGCGGCAAGACGGTGGCGCTGAAGACGGTGGGGGTGACGGCGCTCATGGCCCTCTGCGGGTTGCCCGTGCCTGCGGCCCAGGCCGACGTGCCGTTCTTCGACGGGGTGTACGCCGACATAGGGGACGAGCAGTCGTTGGAGCAAAGCCTCTCCACCTTTTCCTCGCACGTGGGCCGCATCGTAAGGATTCTCGAGGCCGCCACGCCGCGCAGCCTGGTGCTGCTCGACGAGTTGGGCTCGGGCACCGATCCGGCGGAGGGCGCCGCCCTCGGGGTGGCCATCCTGGAGGAACTCACCGCCCGCCGCATTCCGGCCGTGGTCACCACGCACATCGGGGCGCTGAAGAGGCTGGCCTACACCGAGCCGGCCGTTCAGAACGCGGGCATGGAGTTCGACGCCTCCACCCTCGAACCCACCTACCGCCTGGTGGTGGGCGAGGCGGGCGAATCGCGGGCGCTTCAGATCGCGGCGCGGCTGGGTATGCCCGCTCCGGTGGTGTCGCGCGCGCGGGAGCTCATCGGCCGCCCGGAACGCGCCGAGCGCGAGGCCTGGGAGGAGTTGCAACGCATCCGCCGCCTTCTCGAAAAGGAACGCCGAACCCTCGCCGAACGGCTCAAGGAAGCGGAGAGCGACCGCAAGGAAGCCGCCGCGCTGAAGCGGGAGCTCGAGAGACGCCTCGAGAAACTGAGGGAGCAGGAAAAGAAGGCCGAGGCCGCCTTCAAGCCCGGGGATCCCGTTTACGTGCGCGTGTTGAGGGCGGACGGCGTGATAGAGAGAATATCGAAGAAGGGAACGGCCACCGTCCGAGTTCACGGCCGTATGCTCACCCTCCCCCTGTCGCAGCTCGAACCCCCGCGCGGGCCGTCAGGGAATTAGCACGGGAGAGGCCGGATCGTGCCGGGCGTGGGCGGCCGCCGCCCGTTCCGGCGAGGACACGGCGTAGCAGTAGGTGCAGCCGTGCAGGCAGGTGTCCCACGCGCCTATGTCGCGGGAGGGCGAGCAAAGGCACGCCGGACGCTGCCCCTTGTCCTTGCCCCCCGGAGCGGAAATCCCCCATATCCGCCGCACGAGCCCGGCGTCCACGCACGCGCCGGGCGGTATTCCGGCC
>QNBY01000104.1 GCA_003644275.1 Planctomycetota bacterium | reverse complement strand
ACGATGCCGCCGTCGGGAAGGGCGGCCACGTCGTCCACGTTGAAGCGGTCGCCCGCGAAGCGCTCGTGGAACGAGCGGACTTCCTGGTACTGGGAGTTCAGGTAGATGTCGAAGGGCTTGCGCACCACGGGCTTCTCGAAGGACGAGGTGCTGCTTCCGTTCTCGCGGCGGTCGTCGGCCGTAACAGTGACGGTGAGGGCGCTTTTGGAATAGTCGAGGGGGATGCTCACCACGTTCCACGGAAAATGCGTCGTGGGGAAGCGCAGGTAAGCGCCGGGGGCGCTCCAGCGGAATACGGGGCGGTCGCCGTTGGGATCGTCGTACTCCACCGACACCTTCACCACCGACCCGGGATATATCTCGGGCGCGGAGAAGACGAGCCTCGTCAGCGACGGGGGCCTGTTGACTTCCTGCTTGGTCTCTATCCTGCGGGCGATGCAGCCCTTTCTGAGCAGGGAGGCGTACTCGTCCTTCACGAGGTCCACCGGCCCGGCAGCGGTCGAAAGAGTGACTTCCTTCACGGTGAGCACCGCGATGGGTTCGTGGATCTCCAGCACCTTCTTCCCGCCGCTGAAGGGGAGGAGCACCACCTTCTCGGGGGCGAATATGTTGAAGCGGTCGCCTGCGCGGACGCCGTCCTTGCTTCCGATGGCGAGGGTGGCGGTCTTATCGGCGGGGTTCCAGCTCAGCAGTACGGTGTCGAGAGCGCTGAGCCGCGTGAAGGAGCCCGTGAGCAAAAGCACGCAGAAGACTGCGACGGCGGCAAGCCTGCGGGCGTTTTTTCCGTGGTATGGCATCATCGTTCGGCCTTCTCGTTTTCAGGCTCGAGGACACGAATGGCGGTTATGTACCAGCCGTCGTCCCGGTAGGCGAGTTTCACGGCGAGGGCGACCTTCTCCGTCACCGTCTCGTCTCCCGCGGGCGAGGGAACGCGCAGGCGAACGGTCCAGAGGGCCGTCAGCTCCGCCGCGTCGTCGGCCACGCGCAGGGAATCCGGGAGAGGCTCCAGATTGCATCCGTCGTAACATTCGTCGGCGAAGAGCGCCGCGAGCTCGCCCAAGCCGGCGGAGGCGTCGTCCTTGCAGAGGGAGGCGAGGCGCTTCATGTCCCTTGCCGCCACGGCCCCTGCGAACTCCTCGATGCGGGCGAGCACTTCCTTGGGCCTGTTCCGCAGCCCCTTGGCCACCACCGGCGGCAGGTCCTCGCGCAGTTTCTTCTCCAGGGCGGCCGCTTCCTCGAGCAGAGCGGGGTTCATCCCGCCCTTCGCCGGCCTGGAGGCCGCCACGGAGCGGGCGGCGTCGAGGGCGGCGTCGGCCTTCTCGAAATCGCCCTCCCGCACGGCCTTTTCCACCTCCGCCACGGCCGTTCTCAACCTCGCGAGCCACGCCGCGAAAAGCTGTTCCTCCGAAAGCCTCTTGCGGAGATCGTCGAGGGCGGCGTTCGCCTTCGCCAGGAGAGGGGCGGCCGGAGCGAAATCCGCGTAGGTCTTTATGAAACTCTCCAGCTTCGCTATGGCCTCGCCGAACCCAGCGGGATCGTTCCTCTCGCGGGCGAGGCGCGCGGTCTCCACGGCCGTCAGCAGGGCGTCCACCGCCGATTCGAGCCGCTTCGTCTCCTCCGCGAGGGCTTCCGCCTCCGGCGTTTCCTTGCAGCGGACGGAGCGTTTCAGCAGTTCCCTCACGCGGTCGAAATCCACGTCGCCGAGCTCGGCGGGCGGCGTGTCCTTGAGGGAGGCGGCGAGCTTGGCGAACTCGTCCCGCGCCTCGGCGAGGAAGCGGGCCGCGAAGGAATCCACCTTCTTCCGCACCCTGTCGAGTATGCCGCGTATGACCTTGTTGTCCTCGTAGCGGTTGCTCTCCAGGCGCACCCTCTCGAGGAAGGATACGTACTTCTCGTAGTCTTCCTCACCGGCCTTCTCGAAGAGCTCGTTGAGCCCCTCGGCGAGCTCCATCTCCACCTTCTTCTCGGGCGTGAACTCCAGCTTGACCGTGAGCTCCCGCTGGGGAAGCACCTTGCCGTCGTCCTGCACCACCACGTCGAATTCCCTGTCGAGGCGGTCGGGAGCCCGCACCAGGACGTGATAGGAACCGGCCTGCAGCTTCAGGCTCACCACGCCGTCCACGGAAGGCGGGACCGGCACGGGCTTACCTTCCTTCGTGACGGCCACGGAGGACTCGGGCGGGTCGAGCCTGAAGACCACCTCGGCCTCCACGGGCGGAGGGGTCGGCGAGGGCGGCGCTGCGCTCGCGCTCGTCCCCACCACGGGAGTTCCGGCGGCGGAAGCGGAGGGAGAGGGGGGCCGCGTAAGCGCGGCCGTTCCGGAGCGGGAGGAGGCGGGAGAGGCGGCGGGAGGGGCGAATCCCAGTTTCGCGAGCCAGCGCGAGCCGTTGTAGTTCGTGTCGTAGTACCAGGCGCTTGCGGCCGCAGCGCACAGCAGGAACAGCACGATGAGCGGGAGCAGGGCCGCCCGGCGTTTCCTCGCGGCCGGCGACTCTCCCGGTATGGTGACGGTGGCGGAGGACGGGGAGACCACTCCCGCGCCGCCGTCCTTCTTGACCAGCCTCTCCATCTCTTCCTGGTCCATCACCGCCGTGCCGAGGCTCCGGCCCTTGAGGGAATCGAGCACGCGGATGAGCTCGCGCGGCGTCTGGTAGCGCTTGTTGGGGTCCTTTTCCAGAAGCTTCAGGCAGACCTTGGCCAGCGCGGGGGGAACGGAGGGATTGAGCCGGGCCGGATCGGGAGGGGGCTCGTGTATGTGCTTGTATATGATGGCATGGAGGTTCTCCCCCTTGAAGGGAACCCTGCCGGTGAGCAGCCTGAAGAGCACCACGCCGAGGGAGTAGAGGTCGGAGCGTATGTCGCACTCGCTGCCCTTCGCCTGTTCCGGAGACATGTAGTTCACCGTCCCCAGTATCATTCCCTCGCGGGTCACGTTGGAGGCGGCGCTGGTTATCTTGGCGAGGCCGAAGTCGGCCACCTTCACCTGGCCCTTGGGGGTGATGAGGATGTTCTCAGGCTTTATGTCGCGGTGGACCATGCTCTGCTCGTGGGCGGCGTCGAGGGCCGAGGCCACCTGCTTGGTGATGTCTATCACCTGCTCCCAGGAGAACTGCACGCCCCGCTTCATCATGTTGCCGAGGTCTTCCCCCTCCACGTACTCCATGACGTAGTAGTAGGTGCCCTCGTGCCGGTTCATGTCGTACACGTGGACTATGTTGGGATGGGAGAGCCTGGCTATGTTCTGGGCCTCCCGCTGGAAGCGCGCCACGAAGGACTCGTCGGTGACGAGATAGGCGGGCAACACCTTTACGGCGACGAGGCGGTCGAGCAGAGGCTGGCGCGCCTTGTAGACCACTCCCTGGGAACCTTTCCCCAGGATGCCCAATAGTTCGTAATCACCCCATTTTTTGTTTTCCATGGTATTCGCAAGACAACGACTATCATTTTACCACAATGTGGGGAAAGTGAAAGCGCGAACCCGCGCACTTCCCCGGCAACTAATAGTGAAACCCGCAAGGGAGGAGCGGATGAGAATCGGGTTCCTGGTCCTTCTTCTTTCGTGTCTGTTCACCTCGTCGGTGCGACCGCTTCCCGCCGAAGAAGCGCCGCAGGCCAAGCTTCCCTCCATCGAGACGGCCACCTGCGTCGGCGGCCCCGCTCCGCTCCTCGAGGGCAAGATAGCGGGAATGGGGGCGGACGCCGACGGCGGCAGGTTCTACCTGCTGACGCGCTACCCGGAGAGGCTCTACGTCTTCCGTCCTTCCTCCCTCGTTCCCGAGGCCGAGTTCGACGCCCGGGTGGAAAAGCCGCTGGTGGTGGTGCCGGAGAAGGGGATTTACGCCTGCACCGTGCCGGTGGAGAACGAGGAAGGGTTCTTCACCCTGAGCGTGTTCTCCCTCGCCGACGGGAAGCCCGTCCGCTCCAGCCCGAAGATGAGCGGGGAGATGCTGCAGCTTCTCTATTCCCCCGCCCTGTCGTCCTTCATCGGGGCCTCGGCCACCGGAGAGATAATCCGCTGGAACTTCCCGCTCGACGAGTACCGCGTCATAAGGAAGTACGAGGACATCTTCAGCATATCGCTGGACGCTTCCGGCAGGCGGGTGGCGGTGTTCTCGCCCAACCGCTTCACCGACGTGCTGGACGCGGCCGACGGGAAGGTGCTCGTGCACGACACCAGCAATTCCTTCCGCAAGGTGCTGCTGCTCGGCGACGGGACGAAGGCGGTCGCCAATACCTTCGGGAAAGGCGTGAGGCTCGTGCTGCTCGGCGAGGGGAAGGAGCTCTTCGACTTCGGCGGAGGGGCGAAGGTGAAGGACATCGCTCTCTCGGCGGACGGCGGGAAGCTCTACATCTCGCTCATCGGCGGCGGCCTGCGGGCGTGGGACCTGTCGGGAGAGAAGCCGCGGGCGGCGGGGAGCGCGGAGTCGGTCTTCCGCGGCGGCTGCCTGCTTCTCCCGGCCGGCGAATACCTTCTCACCGCCGAGGACTACTTCTTCGACATATGGAACGCGGGCGAACTCGCGCCCATCTACGCCTCCGAGCACCCGAAGCTCTTCCAGTCCTTGGCCCTGTCGCCTTCGGGCAAGTTCGTGGTGGGGGTCTCCAAGGACAGGATGTTCCTCTACCGCCTGGATGGCACGCGCCTCGTGCCGGCCGGAAGGAAGCTCATACTGGAGACCTCGCTGTTCGACGTGCGCGCCGTCCGCTTCTACGGCGACGACAAGATATGGGTGGTGGGAGCGCTGAAATGCGGGTGGCTCGATCCCTCCGATTTCACCTTCAAGAAGACCTTCGACTTCGCCCGGCCCATCCTCTCCCCGCCGCCGCGCTTCTGCTGCGGGGGCAAGTACATGGTGGTGTTCCGCAAGAACTCCGAGGTGGCCGCTTTCGACATAGAGAGCGGCAAGCAGGTGCTTTCCTTCCTGCCGACCACCTACCTGGACGAGGCCGCGGTGTCGCCGGACCTCTCGTTGGTGGCGACGCGAGCCGTGCCGCTGGAGATATTCCGGGTGGGGGACCGCAAGCGCATATTCGACATGCGCAAGGGGCTCTACGACCTGACCTTCTCGCCGGACGGCAGGTTCCTCTACGGCTACAACAGCGACGGCGTGGTGGTGGTGGACGTGGAGAAGAGGGCGGTGGCGCGCACCATCTCCGTGCCGGGCACGGTGAACCGGCTCATCGTGGGGAAGAAGAAGGCGCTCGCCTTCTCCAACAAGGGGGTGTACCTGCTCGACCTGGCGGCGGGAGAGGCGGT
>QNBY01000103.1 GCA_003644275.1 Planctomycetota bacterium | reverse complement strand
GGTTGTGCTGGCAGGCTTACGCCTTCCGGTGCTTTTCGATGGGCCAGCGGACCGAATGAACGAAAGAGACGCCACCGCAGTCATCCTTGCCGCGGGCAAGGGTACGCGCATGAAGAGCGACCTCCCCAAGGTGCTCATACCCGTGGCGGGGAGGGCGATGTTGCTTCGCGTGATATCCTCCGTCCGCCGGGCCGGCATCCCTCGAATAGTCACCGTCGTAGGCCATCAGGCGCAGCGGGTCGCCGCGGCGCTTCCGTCCGACGTGCTCTACGTCGAGCAGCGGGAGCAGCTCGGCACCGCGCACGCGCTCGCCCAGGCCGCCCCCCTGTGTCCGAGAACGGGTTCTCTGCTGGTGTTGTGCGGGGATACGCCCCTGCTCGCACCGGGCACCCTCGCCTCCCTGGTCGAGCGGAGGGAGAGGTCCGGCGCATGGGCGGTCATGCTGACCGCCGTGCTGGACGATCCCTCGGGCTACGGGCGCGTGGTGCGCGACGGGACGGGCTCGGTGCGCGGCGTGGTGGAGCACCGGGACGCGGACGAGGCGACGCTCGCCGTGCGCGAGGTGAACACCGGCGTGTACTGCTTCGACGCCTCGCGGGTGTTCGAGGAGCTCGGCGGCGTGGACCGGCACAACGCGCAAAGCGAGTACTACCTGCCGGACGTGTTGCGGCGGATGCTGGAGCACGGCGGCGGAGTGGAGACCGTGACCCTCTCCGATCCGCGCGAGGCGCTGGGAGTGAACACGCCCGAACAGCTCGCCCGGGCGGAGGCGGTCCTGAACCGAATGGAGGAAAGATGAAAGGCTCTATCGCTCTCATCACCGGCAACGCCAACAGGAAGCTCGCCTCGGCGATAAGCGACTATCTCGGCCGGCCGCTGGGCCAGGCGGAGGTGGGACGCTTCCCGGACGGCGAGATAAAGGTGGTGATCCAGCAGGACGTGCGCGGGCTCGACGTGTTCGTCATACAGCCCACCTGTCCGCCGGTGAACGAGAACCTGATGGAGCTTCTCATCATGATAGACGCCCTCCGGCGGGCCTCGGCGGAGCGGATAACGGCGGTCATCCCGTACTACGGCTACGCCCGCCAGGACCGCAAGCACGAGGGGCGCGTGCCGATAACGGCGAAGCTCATCGCCAACCTGCTGGTGAAGGCGGGGGCCGACCGCATCCTCACCATGGACCTGCACGCCTCGCAGATACAGGGCTTCTTCGACATACCCTGCGACCACCTGATGGGCGTGGTGGAGTTCGCTCCCATCTTCCGGCGCATGGACCTGGACAACATGGTGGTCATGTCGCCGGACATAGGGAGCATAAAGATAGCGCGGGAGTTCGCCGACAGGCTCAGGATACCGCTGGCGGTGATAGACAAGCGGCGGACGGCGGACGACAAGGTGGAGATGCCCAACATAATCGGCGACGTGAAGGGGAAGATACTGCTTCTGGTGGACGACATGGTGTCCACGGGCGGGACGCTGGTGAGCGCGGCGCGCACCGCCAAGGAAGCGGGGGCCGAGAAGATATTCGCCGCCGTCACGCACGCCGTGCTGGCGGGCGAGGCGGTGAGGAAGATAAAGGAGTCGCCGATAGACCGGCTCTACATCACCGACACCATCCCCCTCGACGGGAAGGACAGGGAGATGGGCAAGGCGGAAGTCATCTCTATGGGGCCGCTGCTCGGCGAGGCGATACGCCGCATACACTCCAACGAGTCCATAAGCTGGTTGTTCCGAAACAAACCCTGATCCGTGACAGGAGGTTCTATGGTTCTGCGAATAAAGGCAGCAAGACGCGAGGACACGGGCAAGAACGCCAACAGGAGGCTTCGCCGGGAGGGTTACGTTCCGGCGAACCTGGTCCTCCCCGACGAGAACGAATCCATACCCATCAAGACGAAGCTCGGCGAGGTGCGCCGTCTTCTCAGCGAGCACGCGCAGCTCATCGAGCTGGAGCTCGAGGGCGAGGAGGTCCGACCCGCCTTCCTCAAGGGCATCGAGTGGGACAACATCAAGGACTCCGTCCTGCACGTGGACCTGGTGGAAGCCAGGATGGACAGGCCCATAAACGCGGTGGTGCCCATCAACTTCAAGGGCACGCCCGCCGGAGTGGTGAAGGGCGGCGTGTTCACCATCCTCATCTCCGACGTGGAGGTGACGGGCCTTCCCATGGACATACCGCCCGAGATAACGGTGAACGTGACCGACCTGGAGATAGGGGACGCCCTCACGCTCGCCGACGTGGAGATACCGGAGAAGATAACGCTTCGCACGCGCACCGACCTCCGCATCTGCGAGATACACCTGCCCTCCCGCGCGCAGGTCGAGGAGGCCGAGGAAGTCGAAGCCCCCGAGGCCGAGGAAGCCGAAGCCCCCGAGGCCGAGGAGAAGAAGGAAGAGGAGAGCAAGGAGTGACGAAGGCCGTCGCAGGCATCGGAAATCCCGGACGCCAGTACGTCGGCACCCGGCACAACGTCGGGTTCGAGGTGCTCGACATCCTCGCCGACAGGTGGGGCCTCTCGTGGAAGGGGAACTTCTCCGGGCTCTTCGCCGATGCCTCGGTGGGCGGCGAGAAGGTGCTTCTGCTCAAGCCCGGCACCTTCGTGAACCTCTCCGGCAGGAGCGTGGGACAGCTCACGGCGTTCTACAAGCTCCCGCCGGAGTCCCTGCTCGTCGTGGTGGACGACTTCAACCTCCCCCTGGGAAGGTTGAGGCTCAAGAAGGGAGGCTCGGACGGAGGGCACAACGGCCTGAAGTCCATAATCTCCACGGTGGGCCGGGAGTTCGTGAGGCTGCGGGTGGGGATAGGCCCCCTCGAGGGAGATCCCACCTCTTTCGTCCTCTCGCGTTTCTCGCCCGTCGAGAGGGAAGCGCTGGACATAGCGTTGCAGAACGCCGCGGACGCCGTGGAGGCCTGGATAGCCCGCGGCCTCGAGGAGGCGCAGGCGGCGTTCAACGCACCCGACAAGATTTCATCAACCGACCAGGCCTTTTGAAAGGAGGCTGTCTTGAGACTATACGAGGCCATGTTCCTGGTGGACAACAACCTCGCCAGGACCAACTACGAGGAAGTGGAGAACCACATCAAGGGCATTCTCGAGCGCTTCGGCGGCGAGGTGGTGCAGATGGTGAAGTGGGCCGAGAGGCGGCTCGCCTATCGCATCAAGTTCAACAACAAGGAATACGTCAAGGGGACGTACATACTCGTTCACTTCAACTCCGAGCCCGACGCCATCATCAAGATGAACCGCCAGTTCAGGCTGTCGGAGACCGTCATCCGGCACATGATCCTGCGGGACGAGGACGGCCTGTTCGACGAGAGCAAGAAGCACGACGAGCTCTTCGAGGCCGACGCCGAGGAGCCGCGCGAGAAGCCCGCGCGCGCCCGCTCCGTCTCCGCGCCCGACGAGGCGAAGGTGGCGTCCATGGTGGGCGAGCTGGACGCGGCTCCCGGGGAGAAAGAGGAAAAACCGGCCGCCGGACCCGCCGGCGAGGCCGCCCCCGAGGCGGGCGCTTCCGATGAAGGCGAGGCGAAAGGAGAGGAAAAATGACCGGCTTCAACAAAGTGATACTCTTGGGCAACTGCGTGAGGGACCCCGAGCTGCGCTACACCCCTTCCGGCACCGCCGTGAGCGACTTCAGGCTCGCGGTGAACCGCTACTTCGGAAGCGGCGAGAACCGCAAGCAGGAGACCCTCTTCATAGACGTGCAGGCGTGGGGCAAGAGCGCCGAGACGCTGAGCCGCTACCTCCGGAAGGGCAACGCCATCCTCGTCGAGGGCAGGCTCGTGCTCGACCAGTGGGAGGCCAACGGCGAGCGCCGCTCGAAGATACGGGTGGTGGCGGAGAACTTCCAGTTCATGCCGCGGAGTTCGTCGTCCGGTTCCTCCGGCTCGCACGCGCAGGAGAGGCCGTCCGCCCCCCCGCGCAACGAGACGCCGCACACGGAGGACGACGAGGACATCCCGTTTTGACAGTATTCCGACGGAACAACGGATAGGAGCGCACAATGGCAAAGAGAAGGAAGAAGAGGAAATCGCCCGTCAAGCACGTGTGCAGGTTCTGCGCGGCGGGCGTGGAGCGGATAGACTACAAGGACATACCCACCCTGCAGAAGCTCACCACGCCGCAGGGCAAGATACTCGGCAGGAAGCGGATGGGCCATTGCAACAAGCACCAGAAGATGATAAAGCGCGCCATCAAGCGGGCCCGCATCATGGCCCTCATGCCGTTCGTCAAACTCTACTGATACCGGGAGGAGACCTCATGGAGATACTGTTGCTGGAAGACGTCCCCAAGCTGGGCAGGCGCGGCGACATAGTGACGGTGGCCGACGGCTACGCCCGAAACTACCTCATCCCCAAGAAGTTCGCCATCAAGATCGACTCCTCCAACAAGAAGATGCTGGAGAACGAGCGGCGCAAGATGGAGATACGCAACCGCAAGCGCCGGGAGGCGCAGCAGCTTCTCGCCGAGCAGCTCCAGACGCTGGAGCTGGAGTTCGTGGAGCGCGCGCACGACGGGCTGCTGTACGGCTCCGTGACCGCCAACGACATAGTGGCGAAGCTGCAGGAGAGGGGATTCGCCCTCGAACCCAGGCAGGTGTTGCTCGAGGAGCACATCAAGCAGGTGGGCACCCATTCCGTTCCCGTGAAACTGAAGGACGGCATCCAGGCGAACATCACCATCCACGTCATCGCCGAGGAGTAACGCCGCATGAGCGCCGATCCCGTCAGGGTTCCCCCGCACGACGGCGAGGCGGAGAAGTGCGTCCTCGGCGCAGCGCTCACCAACCCGGACGCCCTCGCCGTGGCCGTGGACAGGCTCGACGAGGACGACTTCTACACCGCCGCCCACCGGCTCGTGTTCCGGGCGCTCAAGGCGCTCTACCAGCGCAGCGAGGGCGTGGACTTCCACGTCGTGCGTTCCTGGCTGCGCGACCAGGGGCTGCTCGAATCGGCGGGCGGGATGGAGTTCCTGCTCTCCCTCGACGACTACTCCGCCGCCGCCCCGAACATAGAGAAGCACGCCTCCATAGTGCGCGACAAGGCGTTGCTGAGGAGGGTCATCTCCGCGGCCACCAAGGTGCAGTCCGAGGCGTACAAGCAGCAGAGGCCGGTGGCCGAGATAATCGAGACGGCCGAGCAGGAGATATACTCCATATCGCTGGGCTCGGGCCACACGGAACCCAGCGAGCTGAAGGACATAGTGGCGCAGGTGTTGGAGGAGCAGGTCCGCACGCCGGAGGAGCTCGAGGAGAGCG
>QNBY01000102.1 GCA_003644275.1 Planctomycetota bacterium | reverse complement strand
GCCTCGTATTCCCCTCCGGCGTCCAGGCGCACGGCGTCGAACAACATGCAGAACAGGTCCGCCTTGGCGCGCACGTCGGCGGGCGCGAGGTCCATCGCCGCGTCCACCGCGTCGAGCACAGCCCGCTTGGCCGCCTCCGCCCGGTCCGGATCGGTGACGTGGACGGCGTACCGCAGCATCGCCCGCTCCCACGTCCGCAGCCCCTCCATGTCGGCGGGCGGGTTCTGCCCGGAGAGGTAGGACCAGGTCGTCTCGATCAGTTGCTCCGCCGTGAGGTGGAGGGCCGGATCCCGGTAGGGGTTGGGATCGCGGCCGGGCAGCGACTCGGCCGAGAACAGGTCCGCCGCCTCGCAGAGCGCTTCCAGCAGGGCGCAGCGGCCCTCCACCGTGCGCGGGAGGTTGAAGGCCCCGCCGGAGAGGTCGCTCACCTGCTTGCGCAGCGCGTGGTAGAGCAGGTATCCCTTCAGCCGCTCGTTCGCGCCGTAGTCCGTCACCCCCGCCTCGCCGAACCGCCGCGAGTCCTGGAAGTGCGCCGACAGCCGCGCCTCCACGATCATCAGCGCCGCCAGCGCCTCCTCGCTCACCTCCGTGCCGGCCGTCGTCCAGCGGAAGTTGGAGTAGTCGTCCATGTCCCCGTTGAAGGCCGCCCCCCATGCCGGACTCGCCAGGTCGTAGGGCAGGCGCAGCAACTGCAGGTTCTTCGGCATCACCGCCGTGTCCCCCGTCGAGGGCGAACCGGCCGCCGCCAGCACCTCGGCCGCCGTCTCCGGCGGGAGCTGGAAGGACTCGCCCGCCACCGACTTCAGCGCGAACTCCACCGCCGCCGACCGCCCCGTGAAGTACGCCTCGGAGAGGGCCACGGGATAGGTGAAGTCGCCCCGCCCGTTCACGAGGGGAGCGGCCACCCCGCCGTTGTAGTCGGGCCAGGGATCATACTCCGTGGGCCTCAGCCACAGCAGCTCCAGCGCCAGCGCCAGCGCGCCGGCCGCGTCGAACGATCCCCCGTCGAGGCTCCAGCCGCGCCCGTCCGGCCGCTTCACCACCCGCCAGCCGAAACACGGAGCGATGTTCACCCCGTCCGCCCGGTTCTCCGGAACGCCCGGGAAACTGTAGTACAGGGGATCGGAGGGCCGCTCGTACTCCTCCACCGCCGTGATGGGGAAGGTGGAGCGGCACAGCCCGCTCATGTACACCGCCGCCGCGATGAAGTCGGACATCACAAGTTGCGCCCATTCCGTGTCCGCGTAGCCCGACGCCAGCGAGCGCAGCGCGTTCAGCGCCCCCACCACCCGCGCTATCTCCGCCGCGGTGAACGTCGCCCGGCCCGCGAAGGTGCCCGTCTCGGGATCGTAGCCTTCCTGCATCTCCTCGAACACCTGCGAGGCCGCCGTGTAGTAGGACGAGTCGAACAGCAGCCGCCCCGCCTCCACGAGCCCCCTTATCCGACAGGCGGCGTCCACCGGATCGGCGCTCTCCATCTCCGCGAGCGAGTCCGCGTAGGTCCGCATCAGCGACAGCCCCTGCTCGCGCAGCTTCCCGTCCAGCGTGGCCGTCACGTACCAGCCCAGCGCCGTTATCGCCTCGCACAGCCCCTCGGCCGTGGAGGGAGCGGGCTCGCCGGTGTACTCGTCGAACATGAAGTCCATCCAGGCGAGCAGTTGCGCGCTGAAGTTCACGTCCCGGTAGCGGTTCTCCCCGGAGTCGCCGAGCGAGGGCTCCCGGAGCAGCCTCACCAGGTCCGCGAGCGCCGCTATCATCCTCAGCTTCGCCTCCGCGCCGCCCCGGTACGCGTCGCGGTTGTTCAGGTAGTGCATCGCGGAGCGCTTCGCCATCTCCGCGAGAAGCATCCCCGTGAAGCGCTCGGTGGAGCCGTGGTCGGAGTCCTGCGGAGTGCCGAACAGGGCGGCGGAGTGGAACTGCCGCGCCCATTCCGCCTCCGCCATTATCAGCGTGGCCGTGGTCAGTATGTCGTAGCCGGAATCGGGATCGGCCGAGCTCCAGCGCTCGTCGCCGTAGTCGTGGAAGTCGCCGTCGGAGAGCGGGGCCGCGTATGTGGGGACGCCGTAGCGGAACGGCACGAGAAGGTACGCCGCGTTCTCGGGAACAACCGCCGGATCGCTCCCCCCGCCGGGCTCGGAGCGGAACTTCATCCACTCGATGGTGGAGCTCTCGAATCTCGTCGTCTCGCCCGCGCCGCTCATCAGCGCGAACTGGAGCACCTGCCAGCGCGAGCTCCAGAACCCCAGACTGGCCGCCACCGCCGGATCGTACCCCTCCGGCGCGCCCTCCACTATCGTCTTCACCTTGGAGGGCCGGTAATCCCCCCCCTTCCGCCCGCCGCACGCCAGCGCCGCGACGGCGAGCGTCGCAACCACGGCGCACAGCATGAGACGGCCGGAGGTTCTCTCTCTCACTTCTTCGAGCCTTCCCGGAGCGAAAAACCACCGCAGCGCGCGGGGCGCGCTCCTATCGATAGTATATTCCACGGACCCGGCCGTTGCGTTTTTCAGGCCGTGTAGCTCTCGTCCCCCTCCGGAGTGCGCACCGTCACCCGGTTGCCGCCCCCCTCGTTCTCCTCGCACCGGCCCACCACGCGCGCGTCCAGCCCGAACCCCGCCGCCGTCTCCATCACCGCCCGCGCGTACTTGGGCGGAACCATCACCTCCAGCCGGTGCCCCATGTTGAACACCCGGTACATCTCCCGCCACGGGATGTGGGGCTCGCTCGCCGTGCGGACGGCCTCGAACACCGGCGGAACCTCGAACATCTCCGCCTTCACGTAGTGTATGCCTTTGCCGAAGCCCAGGTTCTTCGCCTGCCCTCCGCCCGTGAGATGCACGAGCCCGTGGACCGCCTGCCCCAGCTCGCCCAGCAGCGCGAGGATGAAGGGCGCGTAGGTCCGCGTGGGCGTCAGCACGGCCTCGCCCACCGTGGACTCCGAGCCCGGCAGGGGATCCTCCAGCCTGTACGGGCCGGTGTAGGCGAGCCCGCCGCCGAGCCCCGGATCCGCTATCTCCGGGTACTTCTCCAGGTAGGACCGGTGCAGCAGCCGGTGGCGCGCCAGCGTCAGCCCGTTGCTCGAAATGCCGGAGTTCTCCTCGTCCTCCCAGGCCGCCTTGCCCGTGGAGGACACCCCTATTATCGCGTCCCCCGGCCGTATGCGGGAGTTGTCCACTATCTCGTCGCGGCGGCAGCGGACCGTCAGCGTCGCGCCCACCGTGAGCGTGCGCACTATGTCCCCCAGGTCCTCCGTCTCGCCGCCCGCCATCTCCACGCGCACGCCCCACTTCTCCATGCGCTCGGCGAAGGCGAGGTAGCCCTCTATCACCGCCTTTATCGCCTCGCCGTCCACCAGCCTGTAGTTCCTCGCTATGGTGTTGGAGAGCACGAACGGCCCCCTCGCGCCCGCGCAGCACACGTCGTCGAGGTTCATCACCGCAGCGTCCGTCGCGAGCCCGGCCAGCGCGGCGGCCTCGCCCGTCTCGCGCCAGGCGAGGTAGCCCACTATGCACTTCGTGCCCGCGCTGTCGGAGTGGGAGATCACGCACATCGCCTCGTCGCCCCCGAACAGGTCGGGAAGCACCCGGCAGAAGGCGCCGGGAAAAATGGAGGGCGGCACGGCCTTCACCGCCCGGTGCACCTGCCGCTTGTCCGCCGAGGCGCCCAGCAGGCCGTAGGTCGAAGCATCGTCGGGAGTGTGCTCCATCGGCATCTTAACGCCTTTCGCAACCGCTTTTTACTTGCACGGACGCTACCGGAAACTATAATCCCACGAGTTCGCTCGTCCCTTTAGGGAAGCGCGTCCGATGCCGATTCCGCCCCTCCGCCGGGAAGGGGAGCGGCGGAATGCGCTATCGTCCGCGCTCGCGAAGCGTATGTTAGTGCCTTTTGGCCGCACGTAAACCCATCGGCTCACAGCCGCTTCGGAGGATTTAGCATGGCCGACTTCCAGACGAAGGACCTTCGCTCCGTCGTGCTCGTGGGGCACGGCAGCACCGGCAAGACCTCCATCGCAGAGGCGTTGCTCTACAACGCCGGCATGACGACGAGGCTCGGTTCCGTCTCCGCAAAGAACACCGTCTCCGACTACGACGTGGAGGAAAAGGAGCGCTCCATCTCCATAGACCTCTCCGTGCTCCACGCCGACACCGAGGGCAAGCGCATCTACCTGCTCGACGCTCCCGGCTACGCCGATTTCATAGGCTCCGCCGTCTCCGGCCTCTGGGCCGCCGACGTGGCGCTGATAACCGTCTCCGCCGTCAACGGCATCGAGGTCGGAACCAAGAAGATATGGAAACTCGCCGAGGAATTCGGCAAGCCCCGCGCCTTCGTCTTGAACAAGGTGGACGGCGAGAACACCCGCCCCCTCGAGGTCCTCGAGAACCTCCGCTCCCTCTTCGGAAGCCGCGTCATACCCGTCAACCTCCCCGACGCCGCCGGCCCCGCCTTCTCGAAGGTGACGAACGTCCTCGACGAGGAAGGCGACGAGAACTACCGCGCCGAACTCTACGAGGCCGTCGTCGAGGCCGACGAGGAACTCATGGACAAGTACCTCGACTCCGGCGAGCTCACCCCCGAGGAATTCGCCCGCGTGCTCGGCCCCGCCATGCTCCAGGGCTCCGTCTATCCCCTCTTCTTCACCGCCGCCGAGAAGAACATCGGCGTGCGCGAGATGCTCGACTTCATCGCCTCCTACTTCCCCAGCCCCGCCGACATGCCCCCCCGCCCCGCGAAGACGCCCGACGGCTCCGATACCGAGGTCCCCTTCGACCCCGACGGCCCCCTCGCCGCGCAGGTCTTCCGCATACAGACCGACCCCTTCGTCGGAAAGCTCGCCTACTTCCGCGTCGTGCGCGGCTCCGTCTCCGCAGGCGACACCGTCTTCAACTCCGCTTCCGGCGAGACCGTGAAACTCTCCCACCTCTTCCTCGTCCAGGGCAAGGACCAGAAGGAAGTCCCCTCCGTCTCCGCGGGCGAGATAGTGGTCGTCTCCCGAATAGATTCCCTCGCCAACTCCGCCACCATCTGCGACCCCAACGCGAAGGTGGTCTTCCCCGACATCCCCTATCCCACCCCCATGGTCAGCCTCGCGCTCGAGCCCAAGTCCCGCGGCGACGAGCAGAAGATATCCAACGCCGTCGCCAAGGCCGCCGAGGAAGACCCCACCTTCCGCAGCGAGCGCACCCGCGCCACGAACGAGCTCGTCATCTCCGGAATGGGTGAGCTCCACCTCGACATCATCCTCGGCCGCATGAAGCGCCGTT